>JAZFQW010000115.1:0-4399 GCA_036445335.1 Alphaproteobacteria bacterium
AGCCCGCAAATCGAGACCGTTGCCGTGCTGCTGGCCGGCGCCTTCGCTGCCTGGCGCCTGGCGCGGTAGCGGCCGATTCTATCGCGATCCGATCCGATCCGGCGGCTCGGCCGGATCGAGCCCGGAACATCCTGATTCTTGCATGGCCGATCGTTCGGGCTTGTGCCGCGACAATTCGGCGCTTATCGGCGGCGCGGCGGCGGTGGTAATGTCGCGGCGCCAGTCAATCGAAAGGAAACGCCGATGGACGCACCGGTGGTCCGCCACGGCCTGCTCGGGTCGGTGCGCCCGGCGATCGCCGACCTGCCGGAAAGCGGTATCGTCGAGCTGGTCAACCATGGCCGCGAAAAGCCGGGCCTGGCGCAGCTGTGGATCGGCGAGGGCGACCTGCCGACGCCCGGCTTCATCGCCGACGCGGCGGTCCAGGCGCTGCGCGACGGCCACACCTTTTACACCCATCAGCGCGGCATCCCGCCGCTGCGCCAGGGCATCGCCGACTATCTGAGCCGGGTCTACGGCGTCGCCGTCGACGGCGAGCGGGTGTTCGTGACCGTCGGCGGCATGCAGGCGATCAAGCTCAGCATGCAGGCGCTGGTCGGCGAGGGCGACGAGGTCGCGATCGTGTCGCCGGTCTGGCCCAACATCTACGCCGCGGTGGAGATCATGGGTGGTGTGGTCAGGCCGGTGCCGCTGGCGCTGTCCGGCGAGGGCTGGCGGCTCGACCTCGACCGGCTGTTCGAGGCGTGCGGGTCGCGCACCCGCGCCATCTTCATCAATTCGCCGGGCAATCCAACCGGCTGGATGATGAGCCGCGACGACATGGTCCGGGTGCGCGATTTCGCCCGCGCGCGCGGCCTGTGGATCGTCTCCGACGAGGTCTATGGCCGGCTGACCTACGAGCGCGACCGGGCGCCGTCGTTCCTGGAGATCATGGCGCCGGACGAGCGGCTGATCGTCGTCAACACCTTCTCCAAGAACTGGTCGATGACCGGCTGGCGGGTCGGCTGGGTCGTCGCCTCCGCCGAGCTGGGACAGGTCTACGAGAACCTGGTCCAGTTCAACACCTCCGGCACCGCGACGTTCCTGCAATACGGCGCGCTGGCGGCGATCCGCGACGGCGAGCCGGTGGTTCAGGCGCTGCGCGAGCGCTGCCGCGCCGGCCGCGACATCGTGTGCGACGCGTTGGCGACGCTGCTGCGGGTGCGGTACCAGCGGCCGTCCGGGTCGTTCTATCTGTTCTTCTCGGTCGACGGCGAGCCGGACAGCCGGGCGCTCGCCTTCCGGCTGGTCGACGAGGCCAATGTCGGCCTGGCACCGGGCTCGGCGTTCGGTCCGGGCGGCCAGGGCTATCTCAGGCTGTGCTTCGCGGCGTCTCACGACCTGCTGGAACGGGCGATGGAGCGGCTGGCGCCGGCCTTGCGGTGAGTCCGCCGGACATCGCGCTGCTGGCGCGGATCGCGGCGAACGCCGTCGCGGTCGGCCGGCGCGGTCGACAGGACACAGGGGTCGGACCGTTCCGCGCGTTCCTGTCGGTGTCCAGCCGGGACTATTTCATGAGCTTCGCGGTGCCTGCGCCGCCCGGCGCGGCGACCACCATCGGCTGGGCGGCGGACGACTGGGCGCGGCCGATCACCGCGCTGGTCGACCACTTCAGCGGCCGCTGCCGCACCTGCCGGCTGGAGTTCTTCGCCGAGCTTCACCCCAGGCTGGCGGTGGCGCTGGCGGCGGCCGGGCTGAGCCAAGACAAGTCGGCGCCGGCGATGGCGGTCACCCCCGCCTGCCTGCGGCCACGGCCGCCCGGGCGCGACATGACCATGCGGCTGCTGCGGCCCGGCGATACCGTCGCGATCAAGCGGTTCATGGCGGTTCAGAGCGAGGGCTTCGGCGTCGACATCGACACCGGCCCCAACGGCTGGCGGCCGATTCTCGAGGCCGGCCTGAGCGACGGCACGATGATCGCCGCGCTGGGCCAGGTCGACGGGCGCGCCTGTTGCGGCGCGGTGATCATGATCGGCGGTGGCGCGGCTGAGCTGGCCGGCGTCAGCACCGTGCCGGCCTATCGCCGCCGCGGCTTGGCGGCCGACCTGTGCAGTCGGCTGCTGGCCCGCTATTTCGACGGCAGCGACGCGCCGGCCTGGCTGTCCGCCGACGGCGAGATCGCCGAGGAGCTGTACGGCGAGCTGGGATTCCGCACCGTCGGGCTGCAGCTCAATTACGGCGTCCTGCGCGACGCTGACGGCGGACGAAAGCCATGACGCAAATTTGCCCGCCACCTTGTGACCACGCGGTGATCCGGTCGGCAGCGGACTGCCCGCCCTGCAAGGCGCGCACCGGGCGGTGGGTCCTGGCGGCGACGATCGTCGGCTCCAGCATGGCGTTCGTCGACGGCACCGTCGTCAACGTCGCGTTGCCGGTGCTGCAGGCGGAGCTCGACGCCTCGGTCGCCGGGCTGCAATGGATCATCGAATCCTACATGCTGTTCCTCGCCGCGCTGATCCTGGTCGGCGGCATGCTGGGCGACCGGCACGGCCGGCGGCGGATGTTCGCCGCCGGGATCGTCGTCTTCGCGGCGTCGTCGGTGTGGTGCGGCTTGGCGCCGGACGCGGCGATGCTGATCGTGGCGCGCGCCGCCCAGGGCATCGGCGGCGCGCTGTTGGTGCCCGGCAGCCTGTCGCTCATCAGTGCTACGTTCGGCGAGGCGCAGCGCGGCCGCGCCTTCGGCCTGTGGTCGGGGTTCACGGCGCTGGCCATGGCGCTTGGACCGCCACTGGGCGGCTGGCTGGTCGACAACGTGTCGTGGCGCTGGATCTTCTTCATCAACATCCCACCGGCGGTCGTCGTGCTGTGGATCCTCCACCGCCATGTGCCGGAGAGCCGCGACGAGGGGGCGGCTGGAGCGCTGGACTGGCCCGGCGCGGCGTTGGTGACGGCGGGGCTGGGCGGGCTGGTCTTCGGCCTCGTCGAGGCGGGCACCGCCGGTTTCGGCGCGCCCGGCGTGCTGGTCCCGATCGTCGTCGGCGCCGCCGCGATGGCGGCGTTCCTGGCGATCCAGTCGCGCAGCGCGACGCCGATGATGCCGCTGGAACTGTTCCGCTCGCGGTCGTTCAGCGGCGCCAACCTGATCACCCTGCTGCTCTACGCCGGACTCAGCGGCGGCCTGTTCTTCTTCCCGTTCATGCTGATCCAGGTGCACGGCTATTCGGCGACCGCCGCCGGCGCCGCCTTCCTGCCGTTCGTCGTGATCATGTTCCTGCTGTCGCGCTGGGCCGGCACCATGACCAGCCGGTTCGGCGGGCGGCCGCTGCTGGTCGCCGGGCCGGCCATCGCCGCCGTCGGATTCGCGCTGTTCGCCGTGCCTGGCGCCGGCGGCAGCTATTGGACGACGTACTTCCCAGCGGTGGTGGTGTTGGGGCTCGGTATGGCGGTCAGCGTGGCGCCGCTGACCACGGTGGTGATGGCGGCGGTCGAGGTGCGCCGCGCCGGCATCGCCTCGGGCATCAACAACGCGGTCTCGCGGGTCGCCGGCCTGGTGGCGATCGCGGCGATGGGCGTGGTGGTGTCGGCCGTCTTCGACGACGCCCTGGGCGCCAGCCTGGCGACCCTGGACCTGCCGACCGAGGCGGTCGAGCTGCTCGCGGCACAGCGCTCAAGCCTGGCCGGGACGGAGGTCCCCCTTGCGCTCGGCGCCGACCAGCGTGCCGCCGTCCAGGGCGCGATCGACGCCGCCTTCCTGGCCGGCTTCCGCCTGGTCATGGCGATCGCCGCCGTGCTCGCCCTCGCCAGCGCCGCGGTGGCCGCGATCACCATCGAGCGCAAGGCGGCGGAGTGATGCCAGCCGCGGTATTGTCCAGGATCGCCATGTACCGCCGGAGCCAGCGCCCGGCCGGCATCGACATCATGCCTCGGTCAGGCGGTCCTGCGGCCGCGGGCGGATCCAGATGTCCAGCGGAGCGGCGCGGTTGCGCAGGGTCTGGGGTTCACCGGCGACGAATCCGTCCAGCACCGCGTCGCCGTCCTCGGCGCAGGCGCGGCGGGCGAGCGCGTCGCTGATCACGATCTCGGCGCCCAGCGCGCGGGTCGCCCCATCCAGCCGGCTGGCCACGTTGACCGTGTCGCCGATCACGGTGTACTCCAGCCGGCCCTCGCCGCCGATGTCGCCCAGCACTGCCGGGCCGTAATGGAGGCCGATGCCGATCTCGACCAGCGGCAGGCCGCGCGCCGCGCGCTCGCCGTTCCAGGCGGCGATCGCCGCGGCCATCGCATGTGCGCAATCGACGGCGTTGGCGGCGTCGCGGTCGCCGGCGCGCGGCGTCCCGAAGGTCGCCATGATGGCGTCGCCGATGTATTTGTCGATCGTGCCGCCATGGTCGAACACCGCCTTGCCCAGCCGGCCGTGGCA
>JAZFQW010000116.1:0-2896 GCA_036445335.1 Alphaproteobacteria bacterium
CGATGGTGCGCCGGCGCCGGCGATGGTATGGGTTGAGAGGTCCAGCACGGTGCGGAGACCCGATCTGCCATGCCCGAGCAACCGACCGCCGCGCCCAGACCGCGAACCGTTCCCGGCGAGGAGCGCAAGGCGCGGGCGGCGGCCTGGTTCGAGGCGCTGCGCGACCGCATCTGCGCCGCCTTCGAGGCGCTGGAGGACGAGCTGACCGGCACTTTCGTCGAGCGTCCGCCGGGTCGGTTCGAGCAAACCGCGTGGGACCGTCCCGACGACGCAGGCGAACATGGCGGCGGCGGCGTCATGGCGGTCATGCATGGCCGGGTGTTCGAAAAGGTCGGCGTCAACGTCTCCACCGTCCACGGCACCTTCTCCGAGGAGTTCCGCGCGCGCATCCCCGGCGCCGCCGAGGACGGCCGGTTCTGGGCCAGCGGCATCAGCCTGGTCGCCCACATGCAGAGCCCGCGCGTACCCGCGGTCCACATGAACACGCGCCAGATCGTCACCACGTTCGGCTGGTTCGGCGGCGGCGCCGACCTGACCCCGATGGTGCCCGACGAGGCCGACACCGCTTCGTTCCACGACGCACTGAGGGCCGCCTGCGACCGCCACGACCCGGACTATTACCGCCGCTTCAAGAAATGGTGCGACGACTACTTCCATCTGCCCCATCGCGGCGAGTCGCGCGGCGTCGGCGGCATCTTCTACGACAATCTGGACAGCGCCGACTGGGACGCCGACTTCGCCTTCACCCGCGACGTCGGCGAGGCCCTGCTGGCGGCGTACCCCGGCATCGTCCGCCGCCACTTCGACGAGCCGTGGAGCGAGGCGGAACGGGCGCACCAGCTGCGGCGCCGCGGCCGCTATGTCGAGTTCAACCTGCTGTACGACCGCGGCACCGTCTTCGGGCTCCAGACCGGCGGTAACGTCGACGCCATCCTGATGTCGCTTCCGCCGGTGGCAACTTGGCCCTAGAGTCCGCATATTGGATGGTATCGATGGCTAGAAACGAGGGGCGGGCCATGATCCGACGAGCGATGCTGGCGGCACTCCTGCTGGTGGCGGCGATGCCGGCCACCGCCGCCGAGGACCTGCCGCTCGGCGCATTCTTCGGCACCTGGCAGGGCCACGGCGTCGCCGAGAACGCCGACAGCCTGTATTTCGCGATCACCACGCGTGATCTGGACGTGGTCATCAAGCCGGACGGCGACGGCTTCGAAATCACCTGGACCACGGTGATCCGCAGCGGCGGCGACCCCAACGATCCCGACGTCAGGCGGCGCGAGGCGACGCTGGAATTCCGCGCGACCGACCGGCCGGCCGTGTTCGAGGCGGAGTCGTCGGGCAACCCGCTGGAGGGCGACGTGCTGAGCTGGGCGCGCATCACGGAGAACACCCTGACGGTGTACCAGATGGTGCTCAACGACGGCGGCGGCTACGACCTGACCAGCTATGACCGCACCATCTCTGACCTCGGCATGGAGCTGGTGTTCCGCCGCCTGCGCGACGGCGACGCGGTCCGCTCGGTGACCGGCCGGCTGATCAAGACGGCGGACTGAGCATGGCCCGCACGATCCCTTCGGCCGCGATCGTCGGCCTCCTGGCGGCGCTGCTGCTGGCGGCCGGACCGGCCACGGCCGACGAGCCGATGGACCCGTTTCTGGGCACCTATGTCGGCACCGCCGAGGTCTACGACAGCGACGGCCGCGTCGTCGAACGGCGCCACATGGACATCGTCATCACCGAGGGGCAGCGCGGCGCCTACGAGATCGACTGGATCAACGTCACCCTGGTCGACGACCGCCGCGACCTGCCGGGGGTGCGCCGCCGGGTCGACCACCTGACCCTGACCCCGGGCGACCAGGAGGGGTTGTATCTGGAGGAGTCCCGCCGCAGCCTGTTCGAGCGGCGGCGCAGCGCGGACCCGATGGAAGGCGATGCTTTGCGCTGGGCGCGGCTCGACGGGGGCCGCCTGGGCGTGTTCTCGCTGGTGATCCTCGACGACGGCGCCTACTCGCTGCAGAGCTACGAGCGCATCCTGACCGAGCACGGCATGGACATCGAGTTCCAGCGCATCCAGGACGGCGAGGTCACCCGCCGCATCACCGGCCGCACGATCCGGGTGGAATAGGGCCGGCGGTCATAAAGGTCGGCTTGGATCGGCTTTGACCAGCGGCACCGATTTCCGCCGATAGCCACTTCCGGAAATCGCGACCCCTTGGCCGCGAGCCAGACGGAATCACTTATTCGGAGTTCGCACTGATCGTTTCGGCGCGCGCCTCCATCGTCTCTGCCTTTTCGGCGCGCGCGGTCTGTCGGAGTAGTACAGCATAGTTCTCCAAGCTCGTGGCTACATGTGGATGCTCGGGTCCCAGGGCCTTCTCATAGATCGCCAGAGAGCGCTGGTAGAGCGGCTCGGCGTCCGCGTAGCGGCCATGGGCGTCGTAGAGTAGCGCCAGGTTGTTGAGGCTTTGGGCCACAAGTGGATGCTCGGGTCCTAGGGCCTTTTCCCTGATCGCCAGAGAGCGCTGATAGAGCGGCTCGGCCTGCGCGTAGTGGCCTTGGGCTCGATAGAGAAGCGCCAGGTTGTTGAGGCTCTGGGCCACGTCCGGATGCTCGGGTCCCAGGGCCTTCTCCCGGATCGCCAGAGAGCGCTGGTAGAGCGGCTCGGCTTCGGCGTACTTGCCCTGGGCGTAGTAGAGCAGCGCCAGGTTGTTGAGGCTCTGGGCCACGTCGGGGTGCTCCGGTCCCAGGGCCTTCTCCCAGATCGCCAGGGAGCGCTGGTACAGCGGCTCGGCCTTGGCGTATCTGCCCTGGGCGTCGTAGAGCAGCGCCAGGTTGTTGAGGCTCTGGGCCACGTCGGGATGCTCGGGCCCGAGGGCCTTCTCCCGGATCGCCAGCG
>JAZFQW010000117.1:0-2827 GCA_036445335.1 Alphaproteobacteria bacterium
GAACCGAGACATGAAGCCCTACGACAAGATCACGATTCTGAGAAACCGCCACCGAGCGCGAGATCTCCGCCGCTTCCGTGAAATGGTGGATGACCACGTTCTGGACGGAGATCATCGATGATTTTCACCACGAAGACACAAAGACACGAACGGTTTTTTCCTGCCGCGCCCTGGCGCCGGACCCAAAAACCACCGTGGATTCGTGACTGATACCAGGGATCGCTGATAGTGACCCATTTGACCGGGTTCCCTTGTCCGCTCGTCAGGCGCGGTTCGCGCCGCGGTGCCTGCGCACCGCCAGCGGAGCGCAACGCAGCGAGCGGACAAGGGAACCCGGCCTGCGGTGGCGCGCGGCGGCCCACCGCGCGCCATCAAATGGGTCACTTTCAGCGATCCTTGGTATGACGGGGCGAGGCACCATGAGCGATCGGCAGTCGGGGCCCGGCAGCCCGTTGAAAATCGTCGTCGTCGGCCATGTCGACCACGGCAAGTCCACGCTGATCGGCCGGCTGCTGCACGACACCGGCAGCCTGCCCGACGGTAAGCTGGAGGACCTGCGCCGGATCAGCGAGCGCCGCGGCATGGCGCTGGAATGGTCGTTCGTGCTGGACGCCTTCCAGGCCGAGCGCGACCAGGCGGTGACCATCGACAGCACGCAGATCTGGTTCAAGACGCCGCGCCGCGACTACGTCATCATCGATGCGCCGGGCCATCGCGAATTCCTGAAGAACATGGTCAGCGGCGCCGCCAGCGCCGATGCCGCCGTGCTGGTGATCGATGCCGTCGAAGGCGTGCGCGAGCAGACCCGCCGGCACAGCTATCTGCTGCACCTGCTGGGCCAGCACCAGATCGCCGTGGTGATCAACAAGATGGACCTGGTCGGCCACGACGCCGAGCGCTTCGCCGAGGTCAGCGTCGAAATCACCCGCTACCTCCAGGAGATCGGGCTGGCGCCGATCGTGATCGTGCCGATTTCTGCGCGCGACGGCGACAATCTGGCGGCGCCGTCCGCCACCATGTCGTGGCACGACGGGCCCACCCTGCTGGAGGCGCTGGACCGGTTCGCGCCGGCGCCGGCGCCGGTCGACCGGCCGATGCGCTTCCCGGTGCAGGACGTCTACAAGTTTGACCACCGGCGGATCGTCGTCGGTCGGGTCGAGACGGGCGTGCTGCGGGTCGGCGACACGCTGCTGTTTTCGCCCGGCAACAAGTCGGTTCGGGTCCGCAGCATCGAGACCTGGGGCGCCGCGGCGCCGCCGGTCGAGGTCAAGGCCGGCGACGTGGCCGGCATCACGCTTGAGGAGCAGGTCTTCGTCGAGCGCGGCGACGTCGCCAGTCACGCCGAGCACGCGCCGATGCTGACCAACGTGTTCCGGGTCAACCTGTTCTGGATGGGCCACGCGCCGCTGACGGTCGGCAAGACCTACAAGATGAAGCTGGCGACGGACGACGCCATGGTGACGGTGCAGTCGATCGAGCGGGTGATCGACACCGGCGACCTGGCCGGTCACGCCAGCGACGCGGTCGAGCGCAACGACGTCGCCGAAGTGGTCCTGCGCGCCCGCGAGATGCTGGCGCTCGATCCGTTCGCCGACAATCCGGCCACCGGCCGCTGCGTGCTGGTCGACGGGTTCGACACCGTCGCCGGCGGCGTGGTCGGCATGGAAGGATATCCCGACCAGCGGGCGATGTATCAGGTCAAGTCGTTCAACCTCACCGAGGTCGACCACCTGCTGACACCGGCGGCGCGGGCGTGGCGCAACGGTCATTACGGCGCCATCATCTGGTTCACCGGCCTGTCCGGCGCCGGCAAGTCGACGCTCGCCATGCAGGTGGAAAAGCGCCTGTTCAACAAGGGTTTCCAGGTCTATGTGCTGGACGGCGACAACGTCCGCCGCGGGCTCAACGCCGACTTGGGATTCACCCCGGAGGACCGGGCGGAGAATATCCGCCGCGTCGGCGCGTCGGCGGCGCTGTTCGCCGATGCCGGCTTCATCGTCATCACCGCGTTCATCTCGCCGTACCAGGCCGACCGCGACCGCGCCCGCCAGGCGGCGCCGGAGATGTTCCACGAGATCCATATCGCCGCCGATCTGTCGACCTGCGAACAGCGCGACCCCAAGGGGCTGTACAAGCGCGCGCGGGCCGGCGAGATCCGGGACTTCACCGGCGTATCCGCGCCCTACGAGCCGCCGCAGGCTCCGGAGCTGGTGGTCGACACCGGCGGCCGCGACGTCGAGGCGTGCGTCGACGACATCGTCGACTATATCCAGCGCCACATCGTCGTCGCCGGCGAGAAGACCGGGGACACGGCGGGATAGCGGCGCCCTGGCGGGAGCCCTCGGGCAGCGGCGTTTCGACCGCCGCCGGCCGCACAGACCGTGGCCAATATGAGAAGTGCGGGCTAATGTCTGGCGACAGACCCCTCCAAGGCCGTAGGCGAGCCCGTGTCAGACCGCCCGCTCATCCTCGTCGATCCGCAGCCGCGCACGCTCGACCTGATCTGCGACGGCGCGACCCGCGACCGGCTGGAGGCGCTGGGCCGCGTGGTCGTCCACGAAGACGGGCCGATGCCGGCCGACATGGTCGAGCGCCATCTGCCCGAGGCGGTCATCCTGATCGGTCAGACCGATCTGCCGGCGGAGCGGCTGCGCCACGCCGCGCGGTTGCGGGTGATCTTCAACGTCGAGGGCAATTTCCAGCCGAACGTCGACTACCGCCATTGTCTGGCGAGCGGGATCCACGTGCTCAGCGCCAGCCCGGCGTTCGCAGTGCCGGTGGCCGAGGCGGCGCTGGCCATGGCGATCGACCTGGCGCGCGGCATCAC
>JAZFQW010000118.1:0-7726 GCA_036445335.1 Alphaproteobacteria bacterium
ATGGCGCCCGGCCGACAACCGTAACGGCACCGTCCGAATGGTCGTGTCCGGGCGGGCCCCGCGGCGTCATGCGGAGTCGACTTTGCGACGGCATCGATTTCGGTACCATTAACATCGGTATCAGCTCGCCAGGGCGCGTTCAGGCGCGGCGAAGCGGTCCGCCAGCCACGACTCCAGCCGGTCGCGGCCCTCGGCCGGCATGGCCAGGCCCAGCTTGGTGCGGCGCCACAGGATGTCGTCGACCCCGCGCGCCCATTCGTGGTCGACCAGATAGGCGACCTCGCGTTCGTACAGGCCGGCGCCGAACGCCTCGCCGAGGTCGTCGATGCGCACCGCGCCGTCGAGGAACTTCAGGCAAAGCGTGCCGTACAGCCTGGCAAGGCGGCGGGCGAGGTCGGCCGGCAGGAAGTCGAACGTCGCCCGCAGCCCGGCGACGAACCGGTCGAAATCGCCGGCAGGCAGGTCGCCGCCGGGCAGGGTCGCCGTCTCGGTCCACGCCGGCCCCATTGCCGGCAGGTGGCGCTTGAGCTTGGCCAGCGCGTGCTCGGCGAGCTTGCGGTAGGTCGTGATCTTGCCGCCGTAGATCGACAGCAGCGGCGCATCGCCGGTCTCGCCCTCGACGTCGAAGACATAGTCGCGGGTCACCGCCGACGGGCTGTCGGCCTTGTCGTCATAGAGCGGCCGCACCCCGGCATAGCTGCGGACGACGTCGGCCGGCGCGGCCTGGCGCTCGAAATAACGGTTGACCGCGGTGCACAGATAGGCGGTCTCGTCGGCGGTGATCGCGACCTCGGCCGGGTCGCCGTCGTAGCGCAGGTCGGTGGTGCCGATCAGGGTGAAGTCCTGCTCGTAAGGAATTGCGAAAACGACCCTTTTGTCGGTATTTTGAAAGATGTAGGCGTGCCCGCCCTCGAACAACTTCGGCACGATGATGTGGCTGCCCTTGACCAGCCGGAGGTTCCGCGCCGCGGCGCGGCGCAGCGCCCTCTGCAGGAAGCGGTCGACCCAAGGTCCCGCGGCGTTGACCAGGATCCGGGCGGTGACCTTGCGCTCGCCACCGGTGGCGACGTCCAGCAGCACCGCCTCCCAATGGGCGTCGTCGCCGTTGCCGACCCGGCGCGCGGCGGTACAGCGGGTCCCCACCAGCACCTCCGTCCCGCGGCTTTCCGCGTCCTTGGCGTTGAGCACCACCAGCCGGGCGTCGTCGACCCAGCAATCGGAGTATTCGAAGCCAATGGTCAGCTCGGACTTCAGCGGCGCCCCCTGCGATCCGCCGCGCAGGTTCAGAGTCGCCGTGCCAGGCAGGCTGCGCCGGCCGCCGATATGGTCGTACAGGAACAGGCCGAGCCGGACCAGCCACGCCGGCCGCAGCAGCCGGTCGTGCGGCAGAACGAAGCGCAGCGGCCAGATGATGTGCGGCGCCGCCCGCAACAGCACCTCGCGCTCCGCCAGCGCCTCGCGCACCAGCCGGAACTCGTACATTTCGAGGTAGCGCAGGCCGCCATGGATCAGCTTGGACGACGACGACGAGGTCGCGCCGGCCAGGTCCGCCTGCTCGCACAATAACACCTTCAGGCCGCGGCCGGCGGCGTCGCGGGCGATCCCGGCGCCGTTGATCCCGCCGCCGACGATCAACAGATCGAGCATCCCGTCCTCCGCCATCGTCGACCTCCCGTTTTCGAAAACGAAAATAGCTCATTCGACGATACTCGTAAACGGACATATGAGCGGGTCACCATTGCGAATTACGCATATCCAGGATCCGAGAGGTCGCCGGAACGCTCGGGATCCGAGCCGTAGGCGGGAAACCCTCGCGGTGTTGGATTTCGAACATTGTCCAACGCTGCCGCCGTCGCGCCGTCCCGCCCGAGCGCGATGCGGACCGTAGCCAGTGTGGGAAATGTGGGCTAGCGTCGCGTCGCATCTTCCGCCACCGCCGTCCGAGGCCCATGCGCAGGTTGGTCAGACGCGCCGCTCTGGGCACGCTTGCCGTGCTGCTGGTTCTGCTGGTCGGCGCCGTAGTGGCTTGGTACGCGGTCGGGGCGGGGGTGGTCGAGCGGCGCGCGATCGACGCCCTGCGTGCCCGCGGTATTCCGGTCACGGGCTTGACGGTGCGGTCGATCGGCCTCGACCGGGCGGTCGTCACCGGCGTCACCATCGGCGACGCCGACGGTGTGGTGATCGGCCGAATCTCGGTGCGGTATGCGCTGGGCGAGCTGATCGGATCGCGCCGGGTCGAGCGGATCGAGGTCGACGCGCTACGGCTGCGGGCGGTGATCGGGGCGGATGGCCAAGCGACCGTGCCGGGTGTGCGGTTCGGCGGCGACGCGGCCGATTCCGACCCAGATGCGCCGGTGTCGCTGCCGTCGCTGCCGGTCGGCGAGATCGCCGTGACCGACGCCGAAATTGAGCTGGACACGCCGTGGACCCGAGTGACCGTGCCGCTGGAGGCACGGGTGAGGCCGGCCCCCGACGGCGGCCTCGCCATCGACGGCGGCCTGCGGCTGAGCAGCGATCTGGGCGAGGCCTCGATCCCGTTCACGGCCGAGATCGCGGCGGACGGAACATTCGAGGGCGGCGTGACCGTCGAGGGCGGCCGGCTCGCCTGGCGCGACGTCGCGCTGGAGGACGCCGCCGGCTGGATCGCGGTGTCGGGGTCGTTCGACGGACCGACCCGATTCGACGGATCGCTTCAGGCGGCGCGGCTCGGCTGGTCGGGCGGCGCGCTGACCGACATCTCGCTGGTCGTCGGCGGCACCGACAGGCCGGACTGGGCCCTGCTCCGCGCCGCCGCTGCCGACGGCGGTGCGGCGGTGCGCGTCGACGCATCGGTCGACGACTGGAACGCCGCCGCCGCCCGGTTCCGGCTCGATGTTGATGTCGAGGCGGAACACATTGAAAACGTTTTGAAAATGTTTGGCGCGGGGGAGGGGATAACCGGGATGGGCGCGGTCACCGTGCTGCTGTCCGGGCCGGTCGCGCCGGCCCTCGCGGGCGAGCCGAGCGCCAGCGGCGATGTCGAGCTCGCCCTCGACTCCGCCGTGCTGCCCGGTCTGGCGCGGGGTATCGACGCGCGGCTGCGGGCGCGGTTGGTGATCGACCTCGACGGCGCGGTCCTGACCGGCGACACGCCCTGGACACTGGGCGCCGTCCCGGACGCGCTGGGTCAGCCGGTGCGGCTGACGGTCGGGCCGCTCGACGGGCGGCCGCAGCGGATTGCGCTGCGGATGGCGGACGGTGGGCCGACGGTAACCGCGGCGGCCGGGCTGGGCCTGCTGGGCGCCGGCCTGTCGCTCGCCGCCGGGCTCGACGGCACGGTGCGGCGCGACCCGGCGGGGCGGTGGTCGTACGAGGTCGTGCGCCTCGACCTCCGCGGCGCACCGGTCACGGTCGACGGGCTGACCGTCGAGGCGCGCGGGGTCACCCTGGCGGGGGCCGGCGTCGGGGCGGTGGCGCGGGGGATGCTGTCCGCCGACCTGGCGGTGTCGGGCGAAACCGCCGGCGGTATCGCCATCGCCGACGGCGTGGTCGGCCTGACGGCCGCGGTCGAGTTCGACGGCAGTGCGGTCGGCGTTACGGCTTCCGACTGCGTCTCGGTCTCTGCGGCACGCCTGGCGTTCGCGGACACGGTCGCCGCGCCGCAGGGACTGGCGCTGTGCCTGATGCCGCCGCCCGATGCGCCGATGCTTGCACTGACGCTGGGCGACGCCGGACCGGCCGTCGACGCCCGAGTCACCGTGCAGCCGGCGCTGGTGGCCTTGATCGTGGGGACCGGCGGCGACGCCGTCGCCGTCGATGTCGACCTGCCGGAGATGGCGGTGAGCGCGCGATGGACGCCCACCGCGGCGGCGCCGGCGGTCGACCTCGCCGCGCGGGGCGGCGGCGTCCGGGTGCCCGATCTGAATCTGGTACTGGACGGGATCGACGCCACCGTCGCGGTCGACCCCGCGGCCGACCCTCCAGTGTCCGCGGCGCTGACCGGCGCGAGGGTGCGGGTGCGCGGCGATCCGGCGCCTGTCGTGCCGTTGCGGCTGACCGGCCGGGCATCGGTCGGGTGGGACGGCGCCGCCACGTTCGGCGGTACCGCCATCGCCGCCGGCGGCGCGCTGACCGTGCCGTTCGAGGGCCGGCACGACGCCGACGGCGGTCGCGTCGACTTCCGCATGGCGCCGCTGTCGTTCGCCCCCGGCGTGCGCCATCCGGCCGACCTGTTTCCCGTCCTTGCGGCCCTGCGCGACGCCGAGGTCACCGGCACCGTCGCCACGACCGGTCACGTCGGCTGGGGCGACGACGCGTCCTCCGCGGCAGAAGTGCGGGTCGAGGACCTGACCATCGGCACGCCCGACCTGGCGGCCGAGGGCATCGACGCGATCCTGCGGGCCGATAGCCTGGCCCCGTTCAACCTGCCGCCGGGGCAGAGCGTGACGGTGCGCCGGGTCGGCCTCGGCGTCGAGCTCGACCGGGGCACCGTCGTCTTCGGCCTATCCGACGGCGACCGGCTGGCGGTGTCGGACCTGCGGTTCGGCTGGGCCGGCGGCACGCTGTCCACCGAGCCCTTCGCGATTCGGCTCGGCGACCCCGACAGCGCCTTTACCCTGACCGCGCGCGACGTCGACCTGTCGCGCCTGCTGGAGCAGATGCCGTTGGAGGGGCTCACGGTGACCGGTCGTGTCGGCGGCCGCGTCCCCGTGCGCCTTACCGATGACACGATTTTGATCGATAACGGCGTCCTGGAAACCAGCGAGCCTGGGGTCATCCGCTATGTGCCCGGCGGAGCCGAGGCGGTCGCCGACGCGGACGATGGCGGCGTCGGGCTTTTGCTGAATGCGGTCAGGAACTTCCACTACGAGGGCCTGACCATGACGCTGAACGGACGCACTGGCGACGAGTTGGAAGTGGGGATCAATCTGCGCGGGGCGAACCCGGACCTCTACGACGGCTATCCGATCGTCCTCAACGTCAACGTAAGCGGCGCGCTCGACCAGATCTTGCGCAGCGGCCTGCGGTCGATCACCTTCGCCGACGAGGCGGAGGACTATATCCGTGACCGCGCCGGGTCGCGCTAATCGGCGACCAAGGCGACCCGGAAAGACGACATTGCAAGCAAAGGCCGGAAACATGGACCCAACCCCACAAGATGATGAGGCCCCGGACCGCCGCACGGCGCGGCGGCGCGTGCTCGCCGGCCTGGCCGCCCTGCCGGTGGTCGGCGCCTGCAACCCGACGGTCCGCGTCGAGGCGCCCTCGGAACCGATCGAGATCAATCTGAACGTGCGGATCGAGCAGGAGATCCGCATCAAGATCGATCGCGAGCTCGAAGATCTCTTCTCCGAAGAAGACGACATTTTCTGAGGCGGTGATGACGAATTTCAGCAGACGCTCGGTTGTTTTCGGCGCCGGTCTGGCGGCCGGCCTGGCAGTCGCCGGCCCGGCATTCGCGCTCACCCTCGACGAGGCCAAGGCCAGCGGCGCCGTCGGCGAGATGCCCAACGGCTATATCGGCGTGGTACAGGACGGCTCGGGCGTCCAGGCGCTGGTCGACGACGTCAACGCCCGCCGCCGCGCCCGCTATCAGGAGATCGCCGACGCCAACGGCGTGCCCCTGGCGGCGGTCGAGCAGGAGGCCGGCCAGCAACTGATCGGTCGCGCCGGCCCCGGCGAATTCGTCCTGAGCGGCAACAGCTGGGCCCGCAGGTAGTCGCGGCGCGCACCTTGTCGGCGCACTCTTAGATCGCGCCGCTTGCCCGCAACGTGTCGGCGACGGCCTCTGCCAGCCGGCGGTAGCCTAGCGCGTTGGGGTGGATCGGGTCGCTCTTCAGCGAGGCGCTGGCAACGATGCCAGGCAGCGCCTCGGCCAGGTAGGGGATGTCGAAATCGCCGGCGATGCGGTCGTAGAACGCCGCGCCCTCGGACATGAACAGGCCGGGCCGCGGCACCCCGATCAGAACCACGTCGATGCCTTGCGCGGCGGCCATCGCGACCATCGCACGGACGTTGGCCTCGGTCGACCCGTCGTCGTAGCCGCGCAGGATGTCGTTGCCGCCGTGGCACAGAATCAACAGGTCGGGCCGGTGGCGGGCCAGGTCGTCCGGCAGCCGCCGCAGCGCGGCGGCGGACACCTCGCCGGGCACCCCCGACCGGATCACCCGGCGGCCGATCAGCCGCTCCAGGACGGCGGGATAGCTGGCATCGGCCGGCGCCCCGGTGCCGAACGTCAGACTATCGCCATACGCCAGCACGACGGCGTCCCGCCCCAGCGGCTCCAGGCGCGGCCCGTCGTGGCCGCACGCCGCGAGGGTGAGCGCCAGCGCCGCCACGGCGGCGAACGCGACCGCTCGGGCATGGCGGTTCGGACCGATGCCGCGCCGAGGGGAAATGGGGCTGGCTGGCATCATACCGGTTCGAAGAGATGCCGCGACGCTGGCGAAATCGGCGCCGACCCGCTCACCTTCGCAATGCTTCGCAGTGGGAAGGTGAGCGGGATTGGTGCCGCGGTCGCAGACGTCCCAATTATTGCTCGCGTCGGCCCCGGCCGCCGGATCATGGAAAGCCGCAGCGTTCGGCGGTGACGCGCACGAAGCTGCGGTTGCCCTGCACGATGGCGAAGCTGAACTCCTCGTTGCCCAGCACGACGGACTGGTGGAGCGGCAGCACGCCACGCACCGAGGTGGAGTCGCCGCCGATCACCGTGAAGGTCAGCGACACCTCCTCGGCGGTGTCGAACCAGCCGAGGATGCCGCCATTGGTGGCCACCGCGTTCCTGCCCATGCCGGTGATGGTGATGCGGCCGCTGTCGAAGGCGACCGAGGTGTTCGGGCCCTGGTAGGCGGGCGTCGCCATGATGAAGCGCCGGCTGTCGAGCCGAGAGCAGTCGCGCGGCTCTTCGGCCTCCTGGATGAAGAACGCCAGCCGTTCCGGGTCGACGCCCTCGCCCAGCCGCTGGGCGGCCAGCTGCGTCAATCTCAACAGGTCGCCGTCCGGTACCTCCGTCGCGAACCGGCGCTGCAGCTCCTCATAGCGGATCTCGACTGTGCGGATCGCCGCCTGCAGCCGGATCGAATCCTGCTCCAGGGCGCTCTTGTCGGCCTGCAGCGTCGCGACCTGCTGCAGCAGCTGGTCCTCGCGGCTTTCGACCTGGCGGATGCCGTACTGGTACGAGAAGGCCGACGCGACGATCAGCAGGATGATGAACAGGCCGATGCGGATGACACCGCCCCAGACCCGACGGCGGTGGCGTCTTTCCGATTCGTAAAGTCCGAGCGTCATGAGGCAAGCCGGGAAACGGTGTCGATCGGGGTGGCTGCGGCGCCGGACCGCGCCGCGGTGAGAAAGGTGCGTAGAACTACGACAATCTTATGGCCGGCCTATCCCGCACTTCTCACACTGGCCGCGCAGCGGGTCGCGTCCGGGCGGCCCGCCCGCGGCGTCGAACCCCTCGACCGTAGCGTTGCTACGCTCTTCGGCCTTCTCCTGCCGGCTCGGACCGCCCGATGCGGCGCGGACCGTGGCCAGTTTGAGAAGTGCGGGCTGGCGCTGCGGCTGGCCCGATCAAGCGCGGCGGCAGGCCACTGCGATATTGTGATCGGCGGCCGTCGCTTGCTAATGTCCGCGCCTAGCCCGCCCAATCGCTGAAGCGGTGCGCCCAACCACGGAGGACATCATGGCCGGGTCGATCAATCATTTTGTCGGCGGCAAGGTGGTCGCAGGGACGAGCGACCGATTCGGC
>JAZFQW010000119.1:0-3416 GCA_036445335.1 Alphaproteobacteria bacterium
GCCATGAAGATGAACAGCGGCACGGCGATGATCGCGAACGTGACCGACAGGTCGTAGATCCGTTGGGCGACGAGCGCGAGGCCACGCTCGCCGAAATTGATGTAAATGACCGCGGCGCCGAGCGCGCCCGTGGCGAAGCCGAGCGGCACCCCCATCGCCATCAGCACGAAGATGCCGACGAGCACGAAGAGCGCCATCGTCGCGATTTCCATGGTCGGTCAATCCACGCCCGGCGTCGTCGTCTAGCCCTCGGGCTTGTCCTTGCGGACGTCGACGATGAAGTTGTTGATCGCCTGGACCGCGATCAAGATCGCCGCGATCAGGACCAGCGGCTTGATGGTCGCCGGTACCGGCGGGTTGAAGGCGGTGCCGAGCTTCTCCCAGGTGATCAGCGCCCGGAGGGCGATCTTCCAGCCGGCGAAAACCATGGCGAACACGTAGGCGAGCACGACCACCAGGGAGATGAAGTCAAAGACCCGCTGCACGTTGCGCGGAACGATGTCATAGAGTGCCGTGATGCGAATGTGACTGCGCCGCTGCATCGCGTAAACGCCCGCCATCAGGTAGATCATGGCGCCCAGCCAGACGGACATCTCGTTGACCCACAGCGTCGGGCTGAATAAGACGTAGCGGCTCGTCACTTCGAACGTCATGATCGCGACGATGACCGCGGTCAGCACCATCGCGACGCGCGAGATAAACGTCGATATGCGATCGACGATGGTGATCTCGACGTTATCGGGTGGAGCGATGAACCACCGAAAAACATAGCGAACGATTCCGCCAGCGTCGCGCGGATCCGTGTCGTTTTGATGCATGGCGATCGGACTTGGCGATTGGTTCAAACAGATGCGGACGTACACCGGGCGGCGGGTTCCGACCCGTCGCCCGGTGACGGCCTAGGTCGAGTCGGCCAACTATTCGATGAGGCCGAGCCCCTGCATGTACGCGACGTGACTGGCGACCATCCTTTGCGCCAGCTCCGAATCCCCGGCGAATACCTGCCAGGTATCGCGGGCGAATTCGCGGAACCGCTTGCGGTCATCGGCCGACCAGTCGTGTAGCGTGACGCCCTGCTCGGCCAGTTCCACGGCCACGCCGTTGTCGCGGATCTCGGTCTGGATCGCGAGGCTCAACGCCGACCTGGTCAGCGCCACCTCCATGATCCGCTGCAGGTCCGGCGAGAGGGCGTCCCAGGCCTCCTTGTTGCACGACAGCTGCTCGGTCGGCATGGAGTGGAAGCCGGGGAAGGTGGCGTAGGTCGCCGTGTCGAACAGGCCCAGCGACTGGTTGGTGTTGAGTGTGGAGGCGTCGGCGCCGTCTACGATGCCGGTTCTCAGCGCCGTCGGAACCTCGCCGAAATCCATCACCACGGGCTTCGCCCCCAGTGCCGCGAAGATCGCCGTCTCCATACCCGGCGGCGAGCGGAACTTCCAGTCCACAAGATCGGCCGGCCCGGCCAGCGGCCTGGTCGAGGACAGGGATTCATGCCCCTGGAGCCACCAGCCGACCAGATGCATGTCGAAGCGGTCGTACAGTTCCTGCACCAGTTCCCGGCCGCCGCCGAACTCCAGCCAGCCGATCATCTGGTACGGGGTGTCGTAGCCGCCCATGATGTCTCCGGCGAACTGGAACGCGACATCCTTGCCGACATTGCCGCTGGCGCCGGTCATGTCGCAGTCCAGGATGCCTTGCTGCGCCGCCCCGAAGGTCTCGTTCTGGGCGACCACCTCGCTGGAATAGTGAATCTGCACGTCCAGCCGCCCGCCGGACATGACCTGCACGTCGTCGATGAACTGGGCGACGATCTGGCCGGGCGTCGACTCGGCGCTGAAGTGGGTCTGGATGCGCAGAGTGTGGTTGGCGGCGCCCGCAGTGTTGGCGACGACCAGCGCCGCGCCAGCGACACCCACGGCGGCGCCCCATTTGCTCAAACAAACTGACATGTATGCCTCCCTTCCTTCTTGGTGTGACCCGCCGACGTCCGTTGCGCATCCACCGGATGCCTTGCCATCGGTCCTGGTCATATTAGTACGATTATTGTGACCGGTGTCGCCGCGTGCGTCCAGCACCGTGGGTGTTGCGCCCTCCGAGGCCACTCCGCCCGTCACGTCGCCTGCGCGACGCGTCCTCGGGAGTCGGCCGGCACGCCGAAGTGCCGGGCGCCTGCGCCCTTCTGGTTCTCGTAGATCGAGCCCTCGTCGGCCGGTCCCGGCAGCGGCAGCCGCACCGGCACGTCGGCCAGCCGCGGCGCGATCGTCGGGTCGCCGCACAGCAGCCGCGAGTCGTACTCGGCGAGGTCGGTGAACGCGCCCATCGACCCCTTGAGCGGCCACGCGTCCGCCGCCGTGATCTCGTACAGCAGCAGCGCCCGGTCCCGCGCCGATCGGTTGAGGTCGGAGCCGTGCACCGTGCGCACGTGATGGACCGAGACCGACCCCGCCGGCCCGGTCAGCGCGACCGCCCGGTCGAGATCGAGCCCGGCGGGGTCGATGGCGCCGCAGAACCGGCCGCCGGCATGGTGGTCGTGGACCGGGCCGCGGTGGCTGCCCGGCAACACCTTCAGCGGCCCGTTGTCGGGTCCGACGTCGTCCAGCATCACCCCGACCGCCAGGACGTCGTCATTGGTGTGGGGGTAGAACGCCCAGTCCTGGTGCCATTCGACGGCGGCGCCGTAATCGGCCGATTTCAGGTTCAGCTTGCTGTTGTGCAGCCGCAGCGACGGGCCGACCAGGTCACGCACCGGCGCCAGGATCGCCGCGCTGCGCACCAGCGCGTCGAAGGCGGGGTCGACCCGGTGCGGCAGCTTGATGCGCCGCACCCTCGGCGCGTCGGGGCGGTGGCTGCCCTCGAGGTCGTAGACGTCGTCGCTGGCCACGAGCCCGCGCGCGCCGTCGACGATGCGCCGCAGCGCCGCGCGCACCGGCGCCAGGTCGTCCGCCGGGATGTGGCCCTCCAGAACCAGATAGCCGTTGTCCCGGTAGAACTCGATCTGCCGGCCGCTGAGCATGCGGTCTCCCTGTTCCTATTGCCCGGCCTTGGCTCCGGCCGCGGTCCTGCGTCGCGGGACCGCGGATCGCCGACACTATAGGACGTTCCCACCCACGCCAATCGGCGCGGAGACAGCGGGGCTGTCGGGCCGTGGCATGACGGGGGAACAAGTGGGCATGCCGTGCCTGAATCGGGCGGCGGCGGTGACGCACCAAGCATTCCGCCGATCACCGTGACGCGACAAAGCGATTTCCTTCGACCCCTCCCCTTGCGACAGTGCGGCATGGCAAAGGCCCCTCCAGAGGTGGGCGCGGCAACGGGAGGCGCGAAATGGCTCTGCGGATAGGCAAGATCGAGACCCTGCGGCTCGACGAGTTCCCGAACCTGCTGTGGGTCCTGGTCCACACCGACGACGGCCTGGTCGG
>JAZFQW010000120.1:0-3167 GCA_036445335.1 Alphaproteobacteria bacterium
GCCGGCGACCGGATCTTCGCCAGCCCGCTGGCCCGCCGCATGGCCGGCGACGCCGGGCTCGACCTCGCCGCGCTGACCGGCAGCGGACCGCGGGGCCGCATCGTCAAGGCGGACGTCGCCGCGGCGATCGCCGCCGGCACCGGCAAGGCGGCCGCTCCGACCGCCGCGTCCCGCCCGGCGCCCACGGCGGCGCCGGCCGGCCCCGATGCCAAGACACTGGCCGACGCCTACGGACTGCCCTACACCGAGGCGCCCAACAGCAATGTGCGCAAGATCATCGCGCGCCGGCTGACCGAAGCAAAGCAGACGATCCCACACTTCTACCTGACGGTGGATTGCGAGATCGATTCGCTGCTGCAAGCCCGCAAGGAGCTCAACGCCAACGCCGCCGACGGCGTCAAGCTTTCGGTCAACGACATGGTCATCAAGGCGGCGGCGTTGGCGCTGAAGAAGGTGCCGGCGGCGAACGCCTCGTGGACCGACGCGGCGATCCTTCTGTACGACCGGGTCGACGTGGCGGTGGCGGTGGCCACCGACGGCGGCCTGATCACCCCGATCGTCAAGAACGCCGACCAGAAGGGGCTGGCGGCGATCTCGATGGAGATGAAGGACCTGGCCGGCCGCGCTCGCGAGGGCAAGCTGAAACCCGAGGAATACCAGGGCGGAACCTTCTCGGTGTCCAATCTGGGCATGTTCGGGATCAAGGATTTCGGCGCCATCATCAACCCGCCGCACGGCTGCATCCTGGCGGTCGGGGCGGGCACCCAACGGCCGGTGGTGAAGGACGGCGCGCTGGCCGTCGCGACGGTGATGAGCTGCACCCTGTCGGTCGATCACCGCGTGGTCGACGGCGCCGTCGGGGCGGAATTTCTGGCCGCCTTGAAGGTGATGATCGAATACCCGCTCAGCATGATGATGTAGCCGGCCGGGCGATCACCGGCGTATCGGAATCAAACGCCGGCGAACATGGCGGCGGAGGAGTGGAGCATGGCCGACAGCACATTCGACACCATTGTCATTGGCGGCGGCCCCGGCGGCTACGTCGCGGCGATCCGCGCCACACAGCTGGGCATGACGGCGGCGGTGGTCGAGCGCGAGCATCTGGGCGGCATTTGCCTCAACTGGGGCTGTATCCCGACCAAGGCCCTGCTGCGCTCGTCGGAGATCAACCATCTGCTCCATCATCTGGGCGATTATGGGTTTTCCGCCAAAGACATAAGCTTCGATGTTAAGAAGATAGTACAGCGGTCGCGCAAGGTGGCCGCGCAGCTGTCGGGCGGCGTGAAGCACCTGCTGAAGAAGAACAAGGTGACGGTGTTCGACGGCCACGCCCGGCTGCTGGGCAAGGGTAGGCTGGCGGTCGAGGCGGGCGGCAAGAACCAAACGCTGGCGGCCGGGCACATCGTCATCGCCACCGGCGCGCGGGCGCGGTCGCTGCCCGGGCTGGAGCCGGACGGCAAGCTGGTGTGGACCTACAAGGAGGCGATGGTCCCCGACGCCATGCCGAAGTCGCTGCTGGTCGTCGGCTCCGGCGCCATCGGCATCGAGTTCGCCAGCTTCTACCGCAACTTGGGCGCCGAAGTGACGGTCGTCGAGATGCTCGACCGCGTCCTGCCGGTGGAGGACGAGGAGATCTCCGCCATCGCCAGGAAGAGCTTCGTGAAACAGGGCATGAAGATATTCACCGGCGCCAAGGTGGAGAAACTCGACAAGGGCGCCGACAGCGTCACCGCGACGATCGACACCGGCGACAAGAAGAGCCAGGTGACCATCGACCGGGTGATCCTGGCCATCGGCATCGTCGGCAATACCGAGGATGTCGGTCTCGACGCGACCAAGGTGAAGGTCGACCGCGGCCATATCGTGATCGACGAGTGGATGGAGACCGGCGAGCCCGGGGTCTACGCCATCGGCGACGTGGTCGGCCCGCCGTGGCTGGCGCACAAGGCGAGCCACGAAGGCGTCATCTGCATGGAGAAGATCGCCGGCGTCAATGACGTCCACCCGTTGAACGCCGGCAACATCCCCGGCTGCACCTACTGCATGCCGCAGGTCGCCAGTGTCGGACTGACCGAGGCCGCCGCGAAGGCCGCCGGGCACGACGTCAAGGTCGGCCGCTTCCCCTATGTAGGCAACGGCAAGGCGATCGCGCTGGGCGAGCCCGAAGGCATGATCAAGACCGTGTTCGACGCCAGGACCGGCGAGCTGCTGGGCGCGCATATGATCGGCGCCGAGGTCACCGAGCTGATCCAGGGCTATGGCGTCGCCCGCACCCTGGAGACCACCGAGTCGGAGCTGATGCACACCGTGTTCCCGCACCCGACGCTCAGCGAGATGATGCACGAAAGCGTGCTTGACGCCTACGGCCGGGCGATCCACTTCTGACCGGCGGATAAATGGGGACAGATGCGATCTCGCCGACGGCGTAACGTTCGTCGAGCCAAGCGGTCGCAAAGATCGCCGGCACCGAAGCGCCGCGGCCCGAGAGCGCGGATCGGAGCGCTTTTCGGGCGAGTCTGGCACGGCCTGGTCGCGATCGTCGCCATCGCCGGGACTTGGGTGGCTCTCCGGCTAGCTACATTCTGTTGGGGCTTGGCGGCCGAGGCGAGCGCCGCCGGCGACATCGGCGAGACGTGGGTATGGCGCGCCGTCGCCGGCGCCGGGGTCGTCGGCGCGGTACTGTGCCTGTGGATCCTGTGGGCCGCGGTCCGCTATTTCAGGGATGACGACAAGCGCGGAAGCTGAGCGGCGCTTGGCGCGACCGATGATCACGCCTATGTTCTGAGGCATGGACCGACCCGATCGTGAACCCACCGCCCATGCCGACCGACCCTGACCGCGTCCGCCATCCGGAAAAGCGCAACCGGCCGGACAATCCGATCCGACGCAAGCCCGCGTGGATACGCGTCAAGGCGCCGGTCAGTAAGGAATATCACGACACCCGCCAGCTCATGCGCCGGCTGCGGCTCAACACGGTGTGCGAGGAGGCGGCATGCCCGAACATCGGTGAGTGCTGGGCCAAGGGCCACGCCACCGTCATGATCCTGGGCAGCGTTTGCACCCGCGCCTGCGCGTTCTGCAACGTCGCGACCGGCCGCCCCGACCGGCTCGACCCGCACGAGCCGGACCACGTCGCCGACGCCTGCGCGGCGCTGAGGCTCAGCCAC
>JAZFQW010000121.1:0-7844 GCA_036445335.1 Alphaproteobacteria bacterium
AGCCGAACGTCGACTACCGCCATTGTCTGGCGAGCGGGATCCACGTGCTCAGCGCCAGCCCGGCGTTCGCAGTGCCGGTGGCCGAGGCGGCGCTGGCCATGGCGATCGACCTGGCGCGCGGCATCACCCGGTCGGACCGCGCATTTCGGGCCGGCACGGAAGCCTATGGCCTGGGCGGCAACCGCGACGCATTCCTGTTCACCGGCAGCACCATTGGGCTGATCGGGTTCGGCGATCTCGCCCGGGCGCTGCGGCCGATGCTGCGGCCGTTCCGGTGCCCGGTGAAGGTCTACGATCCGTGGCTGCCCGACCGGGCGATCCGTGCGCATGATTGCGCCCCGGCGACGCTCGACGAGGTGCTGTCGGAATGCCGCGTGATCTTCGTCCTGGCGGGCGTGACGGCGGAGAATCAGGGCTTCTTGGGCAGCCGTGAGCTGGACCTGGTGCGGCCCGGCAGCGCGTTCCTGTTGATCAGCCGGGCGGCGGTGGTCGACTTCCCGGAGTTCCTGCGCCGGGTCGAGGCGGGGCAGTTCCGCGCGGCCACCGACGTCTTTCCGGTCGAGCCGGTGGCGGCCGACGATCCGGTGCGCCGCGCCGACGGTCTGCTGTTGTCGGCGCACCGCACCGGCGGGATGCAGGAAGCATTTCACGAGATCGGTCGACTGGTGGTCAGCGACGCCGAGTTGATCCTGAGGGGCCTGCCGCCGCGGTCGTGCAAGCGGGCGGAGCTTGAGACCGTCGGACGGCTGCTCAGCAAACCGGTCGACAAGTCATGACTCTCGCCTAGCCCGCACCTCTCGCACTGGCCACGGTCGGCGCGGCGCTGTCGCGCCAAAAGGGCAGGAACGCCGCGCGGCGCGATGCGAGCCGCATCGGGCAACCGCCGTGCTAATTCTCGGACCGCCCGCGACGCGCATTTCCTGTAATTTTATTGCGCCGATCTCCTTGACGCCGCAAGCACCGACTTGATATCGTCATTGGCTGCTGTTTAAACGATTAACCAGCCGATGGCCACCGTACGGAAGCTGAAGCGCGCCCGCGATGCCATTGCGACGATTCGAGACGTGGCCGCGCTGGCGGACGTTTCGACGGCAACGGTGTCGAATGTGTTGAGCGGCAGCCGCTATGTCGGGCCGGAGCGGCGCGGCCGCGTCAAGGAAGCCATCGACCAGCTGGGCTATCGTCCGAACGGCATCGCGGCCAGCCTGCGCAGCCAGCGCACGCGGATCATCGGGATCGTCGTTCCGGACATCACCAACTCCTTCTTCGCCGGCGTCGTCCAGCGGGTCGAGCAGTTGGCCGCCGGCAGCGGCTATCAGATCATCCTGGTCAGCAGCAACGAGGATCCGGAGCTCGAGAACGAGCGGATCAACGCCCTGTTGTCGCGCCGCGTCGATGGGCTGATCGTGCTACCGGTCGGCGATGCATTCGAGATGCTGGCGGAGATCAGGGCGCAAGGCGTCGACACTGTCGTCGTCGACCGCGCCGGCGACCTGGACGACATCGACACGATCGCCGCCGACAACAATTCCGCCGCCCAGGAGGGCACGCGGCATCTGGTCGATCTGGGCCACCGCGACATCGCCCTGGTGGTCAGCAGCACCGATCTGGGCAACATCCAGGAGCGCATCGCGGGCTATCGCGCCGCGCTCGCCGAAGCCGGGCTGGGCGACCGCGCCCGGGTGGTCGCAGGCGGCATCACCGTGGCCTCCAATCGCGTCGCGGTCACCGAGTGCCTGTCGCGGCGCCCGCGGCCGACGGCGCTGTTCGCCGCGACCAACATCGTGGCGCTGGGCGCGATCCACGCGATCCGCGACTTGAACCTGGAGTTCCCGGAGGAGATCTCGCTGCTGGGGTTCGATGATTTCGAGTGGATGACCGTGCTCAAGCCGTACGTCAGCAGCATCCGTCAGCCGACCGAGGAGATGGCGGCCCTGGCCTGGAGCCTGTTGACAGACCGGTTGGCGGGCAAGCGCGACACCGTGGCACGGCTCAGGCTGCCATGCACGCTGTGCGCGCGGGAATCGACCGTCCGATTGCCGAGTGGACGCGGTCAGGTCGACCCGCGAAGGCCGGCTGAGCGCATCGGTGGCGCAGCTTCCCCACCTGGTCGGCAAGGAGGCGGTGGAAAACATCACCGTCGTGCTGCAGGGCGACGAGGTTGAGACATTCCAGTTCGTCGACACGCTGGTGTTGACGAAAAGAGGTGCTGGAATCCGACGAACACCCGCTGCTGCAATACGTCCGCTGATCGCCGCGCGGACGAGCGGAGGACGCGCGTAGCGTCCTCCGCCTTCGGGATAGTTACTCGACCTATTTAAACCGACCATGAAATCGATGCCCGAATCGAGGACGAACAAAGGAAATGACTAGTCAGCCAACCGCAGCCGTCATCCCTCACCATATCGGTATCGTTGCCTGCTCAGCCGAAGGCGCGGCGCTGTGTTACAAGACCATTTGCGCAGAAGGCGCTCAATTTCTAGGCACACACGCGCATCCCGAAG
Organism: Alphaproteobacteria bacterium; assembly: GCA_036445335.1. GTDB lineage: Bacteria > Pseudomonadota > Alphaproteobacteria > DSM-16000 > Inquilinaceae > JAZFQW01. The sequence goes on from JAZFQW010000121.1 coordinate 2,505, forward strand.
TGTCGATGCACACGCCTTCGTTTGCCGGCTACACAGACTGCATCCACCGCGATGACTGGCAGGGCGTAGCCGAGCTGATGCTCGCCTCTGCGAACAAACTCGCGAACATCGGTGCCAATTTCCTAATCTGCCCCGATAACACTATTCACCAAGCACTCCCCTACGTCGTATCCCGATCGCCGCTGCCGTGGCTGCACATCGCTGAGGTTGTCGCTGAACACGCCCGTCGGCACGGGTTTCGATGTCTCGGGTTGACCGGAACGCGCTGGCTTGTCGAAAGCAACGTCTATCCAGAAAGACTCGCAGCACACAACCTGAGATATGTCCGCCCAAACACCGACGAACGCGAAGAGATCAATCGCATCATCATGGATGAGCTGGTTTGCGGCATCTTCAAGCCTGAGGCGATGGCGTATTTTCAACGGGTCATCGGCAGGATGAAAGATGAGGGGTGCGACGCCGTCATACTTGGATGCACCGAGATTCCATTAATCATAAACGACTCGAATTCTCCTCTCGCAACGCTCGATTCTACTCGCTTGCTTGCACGATCGGCGCTGCGTCAGGCCGTGCCAGGTGCGCCAACGTCCGTACAGATTGACCCTTGAGCAACCGCAAATGGCACTCAACGGACTCTGATCCTGATCATCTGGAGTATCCCCAGTCCGGCGGGTAGCGGTCATTCGAGCCATCGATCATGAAGGACCGCAGAGCGTCTATGGCCCGCGCTCGATTCCAAACCGAGACACGATCTGTCCGAGGCCGATCGGCTGCGCCCGGGTCGGATCCGTGCGCCGGTGCCGTTGCGTCGCACCGTGCCGTCGACGCCATTCATCGACGGCGAACAAGATACCGGCCACGATCAGCGCCAGCATCGCCGCCGGACCGTCGACGTCGGGTACACGGATGCAATCGCCGCCGATTTGTGTGAGTATTCGCCCGCAGGGACATGGCCTCGGTAGAACTCGTTTGGCGTGGAAAACTGGTTGGCCAGTTTTCCGGTGAGTTGCAGGGCTCGGTTGATGGCATCGACTACAATTTCCGATGAGCCGCCGTCGAACCTGGACGCCAAGCCGCGGGCGGAGATGCGCACCGATCGTTCTTCGTCAACCACTTACGTCGCCAGAAAGACCGGCGCGGTCAAGGAATGAGCGGAACCGGGGTGGCATGAGGATCGGCGTCGATCTGGGCGGGACCAAGATCGAGGCGATCGCGCTCGACGACCGGGGCGTCGAGCTGGCCCGCCACCGTGTCGCGACTCCGCGCTTCGACTACCGCGGCTCGATCGAGGCGATCGTCGACCTGGTCGCGCGGCTGGAGCGCGAGACCGGCCAGCGCGGCACCGTCGGCGTGGGCATGCCTGGCGCGCTGTCGCCGCAGACCGGGCTGGTCAAGAACGCCAACTCCACCTGGCTGATCGACACCGCGTTCGACCGCGACCTCGCCGAGGCGCTGGGCCGGACGGTGCCGTGCGTCAACGACGCCAACTGCCTGGCGGTGTCGGAGGCGGTCGACGGCGCCGCCGCCGGCGCCCAGGTCGTGTTCGCGGCGATCCTGGGGACCGGTTGCGGCGCCGGCATCGCGATCGGCGGGCGGGCGCATGTCGGCGGCAACGCCATCGGCGGCGAATGGGGCCACAACCCGCTGCCGTGGCCGCGCGACGACGAGCGCCCGGGCCCCGATTGCTATTGCGGCAAGCATGGCTGCCTGGAGACTTGGATCTCGGGCACCGGGCTGGAGACCGACCACCACCGGGCGACCGGCCGGACGCTGCGCAGCGTCGAGATCGTCGCGTCGGCGGCAGCCGGCGACGAGCCTGCCGAGGCGGCGTTGCGGCGCTACGAGGACCGGCTGGCCCGCGGCCTGGCCCATATCATCAACGTGCTCGATCCCGATGTGGTCGTGCTGGGCGGCGGCATGTCGAATGTCGAGCGGCTCTATCGCAACGTGCCCGCGCAGCTGCCGAAATGGGCGTTCGGCGGCGAGGTAGCCACGCCGCTGCGCAAGGCCAGGCACGGCGACTCCAGCGGCGTGCGCGGCGCCGCGTGGCTGTGGCCGCAGGGCGAGGCCAGTATGAGAAGTGCACGCTAGGATTCGTCGCGCGGGTCCAGATAGAAGTCGACGACCCAGCCGGCCAGCAGCCTGGCGCAGTCGGTGTCGGCGCAGCGCGAGGTGGCGATGAAGACCCATTGGCCCTCGCGGCCGTTGATCGTGACGGTGCGCCGCAGCCGTTCCAGGATGGCGACCGCGTGGTCGCGCGGAATCTGGGTGACGACCGGCGCGTGGGTGGTCGGATCCTCGCGGACGTTCAGGATGCCGGCCATCGACACCGCCGGCACGCCGGCGTCGAACGACCGCCGGCTGACCTCGTCGGCCGACACGCTCGACGGCATCAGCATGAGAAGCGCCACCAGCGCGGTGAATAGGAACTCAAGTATTCTTAAGTTTTTATTAATCATGATTTGGGATCTCCAAGAATAACAAGTATATCCCGAAATATAGGACCAAGTCTCCTTCGTTGCAACACCGTCGACGCGCAGACCGTGGCCAGTGTGAGAAGTGCCGGCTGGGGGCACTTGCGGGCCGGGCCGCGCGGCGATAGGTATGGGCGCGACTCATGCCGGCCCGGCCGCCGGCGGATCATCCAATCGCCAGGAGACGTCCGATGGACGGACACGCCCTCTTTGCCGCCTTCGGTCTCGATGCCGCCGAGCTGACCGGCGGCACCCTTGCCGTCACCTCGCCGATCGACGGCGCCGAAATCGCCCGCGTTCGCGAACACGGCGCGGCGGACGTCGACGCGGTGGTGGGCCGCGCCCACGCCGCGTTCCGGCACTGGCGCGCGGTCCCGGCGCCCAAGCGCGGCGAGCTGGTGCGCCTGCTCGGCGAGGAGCTGCGCGCCAACAAGGAACCGCTGGGCCGGCTGGTCACCGTGGAGAGCGGCAAGATCCTCCAGGAGGGCCTGGGCGAGGTGCAGGAGATGGTCGACATTTGCGACTTCGCCGTCGGCCTGTCGCGCCAGCTCTACGGCCTGACCATCGCGTCGGAGCGGCCCGGCCACCGGATGAGCGAGACCTGGCATCCGCTGGGACCGATCGGGGTGATCAGCGCGTTCAACTTCCCGGTCGCGGTGTGGAGTTGGAACGCCGCGCTGGCGCTGGTATGCGGCGACCCGGTGGTGTGGAAGCCGTCGGAGAAGACGCCGCTGACCGCGCTGGCCTGTCAGGCCCTGCTGAACAGGGCGGCGGCGCGTTTCGGCGACGCCCCGGACGGGCTGCTGGGGGTGCTGATCGGCGGCCGCGAGGTCGGCGAACGCATGGTCGACGATCCGCGCCTGCCGCTGATCAGCGCGACCGGCAGCACGGCGATGGGGCGCAAGGTCGGCCCGCGGGTCGCCGGCCGGCTGGGCCGGGCGCTGCTGGAGCTGGGCGGCAACAACGCGATGATCGTGGCGCCGTCGGCCGACCTGGAGATGGCGGTGCGGGCGATCCTGTTCGGCGCGGTCGGCACCTGCGGCCAGCGCTGCACTTCGTTGCGCCGGCTGATCGTCCACGACGACATCCACGACCGGCTGGTCGCGGCGCTGAAGCAGGCCTACGGCGCGGTCAGCGTCGGCAACCCGCTCGACCCCGACACCCTGGTCGGCCCGCTGATCGACGGCGCCGCTTACGACGGCATGGACAAGGCACTGGCGGCGGCCGCCGCCGACGGGGGCACCGTGTTCGGCGGCGAGCGGGTCACCGACGGCGACCTCGCCGGCGGCGTATACGTCCGCCCCGCCATCGTCGCGATGCCGGGGCAGACCGAGATCGTCCGGCGCGAGACCTTCGCGCCGATTCTCTATGTCATGCGCTATCGGCGGTTCGACGAGGCGGTCGCGCTGCACAACGACGTGCCGCAGGGCCTGTCGTCCTGCGCCTTCACCAACGACGTGCGCGAGGCCGAGGCGTTCCTGGCGGCGACCGGCAGCGATTGCGGGATCGCCAACATCAATATCGGCCCCAGCGGGGCCGAGATCGGCGGCGCGTTCGGCGGCGAGAAGGACACCGGCGGCGGCCGCGAGTCCGGCTCGGATGCCTGGCGGGCCTACATGCGGCGCCAGACCGCCACGGTGAACTACTCGCGCGAGCTGCCGCTGGCCCAGGGGATCGAATTCAATTTGGGCTGACTGGCGAGCGGCGGTGGATACGGGGACAACGGACGGACCGGAGAGATTATGCAGCAACTCACCGACTTCTGGGCGCTGGTGGTCGACGTTTGGGAAAACGGTCTGCTGGGGGTCAACATCGGCCAAGTCCTGATCGCCGTCGCCATACTGGTCGTATTTCTGCTGATCCGGCGGCTGTTCACCCGCTTCGTCGTGGCCCGGGTGAGGGCCTGGACCCGGCGCACCAGCACCGATCTGGACAACCGGGTGTTGGAGGCGCTGGACGGGCCGATCCGGTTCATCCCCGTCGTCATGGGGGTGTTCTTCGCGACCGAGGCACTGTCGCTGACCGGCGCGGTGGCGGTGGGGGCGGAAAACCTGGTCCGCTCGCTGATCGCCTTTACGATCTTCTGGGCGATCTACCAGGTCGTGGAGCCGCTGAGCTTCGTGCTGGAACGGCTGGAGAGGGTCTTCACCCCGGCGATCATCGACTGGCTGAAGAAGGCAATCAAGATCGCCTTCGTGTTCATTGGCGCGGCGACCATCCTGGAGATCTGGGGCATCCAGGTCGGCCCGATCCTGGCCGGCCTCGGCCTGCTGGGCGTCGCCGTCGCGCTGGGCGCCCAGGACCTGTTCAAGAACCTGATCGCCGGCATCCTGATCCTGGCGGAGAAGCGCTTCAACCAGGGCGACTGGATCCGCGTCGACGGCGTCGTGGAGGGCACCGTGGAGACCATCGGCTTCCGCTCGACCCTGGTGCGGCGGTTCGACAAGGCGCCGGTGCACGTGCCCAACTCCAGGCTGGCCGACAACGCGGTGACCAATTTCAGCCGGATGACCCACCGGCGGATCTACTGGAAGATCGGCGTGGAATACCGCACCACGGTCGACCAGCTGCGGCGGGTTCGCGACGGTATCGAGGACTATGTGCTGGGCAACGACGATTTCGCCAAGCCGCCGGACGTCGCCACCTTCGTGCGCATCGACAGCTTCAACGACTCGTCGATCGACATCATGCTGTACTGCTTCACCGTCACCACGAACTGGGGCGAGTGGCTGGCGATCAAGGAACAGCTCGCCTACCGCATCAAGGAGATCGTCGAGGGCGCCGGCTCGGGCTTCGCGTTCCCCAGCCAGTCGCTCTACGTCGAGACCGTGCCGTCGGAGGCCCCGGAGCCCTTCGTCCCGCCCAC
>JAZFQW010000122.1:0-9741 GCA_036445335.1 Alphaproteobacteria bacterium
GTCACGCCGCTTGCCCGATGCGATGGCATCGCGCCGCGCGGCGTTCCTGCCCTATCGGCGCGACAGCGCCGCGCAGACCGTGGCCAGTATGAGAAGTGCGGACTAGACCACCGGCGAGTAGGTGCCCGTCGCCTCGTCCAGCGCCTCCAGCTGGCCGGTGGCGATGTCGAAGTAGGCGCCGTGCAGGTCGAGCGCCTTCGCCGTGATCCGCTCGCGGACGAACGGAAAGGTCCGCAGGTTGTCGAGCGAGCAGGTGATCGACGCATGTTCCAGGGCGCGCTGCCGGACCTCCGGCGGCGCCCCGGCGTTGGCGCGAACGACGACGCTGCTGGCGCCCCGGACGATCGACATCCAGCTGGTCACGAAGCGGCCCTCGGTGTCCGGCTCGTGCAGCGCGTCAAGCAGCGCCTTGATGCCGCCGCAGCGGGCGTGGCCCAGCACCACGATGTGCTCGACCCCGAGCCCGGTCACGGCGAACTCCAGCGCCGCGCTGGTGCCGTGGTAGAGGCCCTGCGGCTCGTAGGGCGGAACCAGGTTGGCGACGTTGCGGACGACGAACAGCTCGCCCGGCCCGGCGTTGAAGATCGTCGCCGGGTCGACCCGCGAGTCGCAGCAGCCGACGATCATGGTCCTGGCCGGCTGCCGCGACGTCGCGAGCGACTCGTACAGTTGCCGATGGCGCTGGTAGCTCTCGGACCGGAACGCCCGATATCCGTCGACCAGCGCGGCGATGTCCTTCATGTGTCCCCGACGGCAGGCTGTGGTGATCCCGCATGCAGTATGCCGCGCCCTGGCGATGCCCGGCGAGAAACGTTCGGGCTCGCGGCGTCGACGGCGCGTCCGAAGCCCGCCGACGGAGTCCATGCTGTCATGACCGGCCGGATTTCGCTATCGTCGCGTCGCCGCGCCGGGAAACGGCCGCCGCCGCACGGAGGGGGACTCGCGATGGAATATTTGCACACCATGGTCCGGGTGACCGACCTGGAGGGATCGCTCGACTTCTACTGCAACAAGCTCGGCCTGACCGAGGTCCGCCGCAGCGACAACGAGAGGGGCCGTTACACTCTGGTGTTCTTGGCCGCGACCGACGATCTCGAGCGCGCCCGCGAGACCCACGCGCCGCTGGTCGAGCTGACCTTCAACTGGGACCCGGAGACCTACACCGGCGGCCGCAATTTCGGCCATCTGGCCTATCAAGTCGACGACATCTACGCGCTGTGCCAGCGGCTGATGGACGCCGGCGTCACCATCAACCGGCCGCCGCGGGACGGAAACATGGCGTTCATCCGCTCGCCCGACGGCATCTCGATCGAGCTGCTGCAGAAGGGCGACAGACTGCCGCCGCGGGAGCCCTGGGCCTCGATGGCGAACACCGGCGCGTGGTAGGGCGGGACCGACCGCGGGTAGCCGGGACCGAAGTCCGATTGGTGAACAGTGGCGAATCGGCCGGCGAGCACCGGCCAACGCGTGGCTCGGATCCTGCGCTTCAAGTTAGACGTCGGTAGATTGGTCGGATTGTCGAGGGTTGTCAGCGACCGTGCGCGGTCATTCCCAGCGCTCGCGAGGCCCTTTGGACCGCCGCTCTCGACCCGAAGCGTTCGTTCGTGATCGTTGGCGTGAATGTCGGATTTCGGATCGCAATCCGATCGTCCAACTCGACAATCGGTTAGGGTGTTCATAGCCAGAAATGGAAATGCTTGAGTAAAGGGCCAGATCAGAAGGCCATGGGGAATGTATTGAATTCCCCGTTCCGAGCAGTATTGGGATCAAAATTCAATCCCCTTGTCGGACGGTACGATGGTAATTTTGGCTGATAACTAAATGTGCTGAAAGGGCCACCACTCGAAGACTGAGGAGGTCTCAATGGATAGCCGAGAAATTACCAATAGGAACAAACTAATTAGTCTATCGGCTTTCTTGTGCCTGGTTCTCACCCTTCCCCTCGAAGCAAGAGCAGGGGAGCTGCACGATGCGGTCCGAGCCGGTGATATCGCGGCCATAGAGACCTTGCTCGCCAGTGGTGCCGATATCGATGAAACCGACTATGCCACTGGAACTGCGCTGCACGTCGCCGTTGCACAAGGTGACGAGTCCATTGTCGCCGTGCTGATTGAAATGGGCGCTGACCTGGAAGCGAACAGCGAATTGAATGGCGCACGCGCCTTGCATTTGGCGGCCGATTTCGACGAGCGCGCCATAATCGGGCTCCTGCTGGCTAACGGTGCCGACATAGAGGCGCGTGACGGCCTACTCAGGACACCACTGCATCGCGCGGCGGAGGCAGGTTTCAATGACTTGGTCGCGTTGCTGATCGACCACGGCGCGGAAGTCAACGACCGCGAAGGATATTTCGGTGCCACCCCGCTTCAGCAGGCCGCCGAAAACGGCCGTCTGGAGACCGTCAAGCTGCTATTGCAGCGCGGCGCGGACATCAACGCGATCGACCAGCGAGGGTTCTCCGCATTGTGGTGCGCTTCTCAGCTCCAGTCCTTCAGAAATGTGGGAGACAGCAGATTGATCGAATATCTCGTCTCTCAGGGAGCGGATCTGCACGTCAAGAACGCCCATGGGCAGACTCCATGGGTGTATGCCGAATCGAGAGGCTGGAAAGAGATTGCCGAAGTTCTTCGGAGTCTGGAGTCACCTGATTGATCTGCCCATGGGTCACGAAACGCGCTCAAATGCCGCCTCGGGGTAGTGACATTAAGTCGCCGTATCGTAAATTTTTCCTGTATACGGACATAATTCCTAAGAACGGCTGACGGTCCTGGCAACGCTCAATCGGGCACCAGGCGGACCGTCATCTCCAGCTGGACCGCGGCGCCGAAGGGCAGCTGCATGACGCCGGTGGCGGTCCGGGACTGGCGGCCGGCGTCGCCGAACAGCTCGATCAACAGGTCCGACGCGCCGTCGATGACATACGGTTGCTCGGTGAAGTCCGGCGCGGACCGCACGAACCCGAGCACCTTGTCGACCGACGCGATGCGGTCGAGATCGCCGATCGCGCCTTTCACCGTGCCGAGCATGTACAACACTGCCTGCCGGGCGCACAGTCGGCCGTCGTCCCTGGTGACGTCGCCGCCCACCGCGCCGCGGACGTCGCCGATCTGCCCGGCGACGAACAGCAGATCCCCCGACCGCTTGCAGCCGATATAGTTGGCAACCGGCTTGCGCGGCGGCGGGAGCTCAAGCCCAAGCGCCCTGAGCCGGCCCTCCACCGCATCGCTCCGCTGCCGTCCCGGCATCGCGTCACCTCGCTTCACGGCTCGTCTCGCTGCCCACGCGGGCCGCCCCGATACGAGCACGGTTTCCCATGCCGGGCCAGCGCCCGATGGCCGCCGGCGTCACGAGCGGTCAGCCGCCGCTGATTCCTTGGGCACGGCGAACGCCGGCGCGCGGTGGGGCAGCCGCGGACGAACGGCGGGGCCGAATGTGGCAATGCGAGCCGCCGCGAATGACACGGCAGGTACCGGCCACACTATTTAGGTCCGCCGATTCGGCATAGTCGCGGCGTGGCATAGCAGTATGACGAAGCGCCGCTTGGAGCCAAAAACGGACGTTCTTGAAACCGCTCCAGCAGCCAGACGCGCGGCCAGTGCTTGACCGCGCCGTGCCGCGCCGGTACCGTCGCGACATGCGTATGGGCTTCGCTCATTGGTCCTTGGGGCTGCGACTTACCGGCCCGGTGTCGTAATTCGGCACCGGCGAGCCGCGCCGTCCCGTGACCCTCGATCGAGTTTGACATGCCCCGCGCCTTCGACGACCCAGGTCGCCGCACCTCCCACAGCCCGTTTGAACCGGCCGTAGCGCGTCGGCTGCGGTCCGCGCGCCTGCTCCGGCGACTTATCGGCGGCCGCCGGCTCTGAGCAGCCGTCCGGCGGCCGTGCGCGCGCTGCGTTCCCAAGAGCGAGAAAACGAGATGAGGGCCGTCTGGCCCGTGGGGAGTTGAGCGATGAGTACGATGCACGTTGAGAAGTACCGGCCGTATGCTCCGGTCGACCTGCCCGACCGGCGATGGCCGGGCCGGGTGATCGACGCCGCGCCGGTGTGGTGCAGTGTCGACCTGCGCGACGGCAACCAGGCGCTGATCGAGCCGATGGGGCCGGAGCGCAAGCGGCGGCTGTTCGACCTGGTGGTGCGCCTGGGCTTCAAGGAGATCGAGGTCGGCTTCCCCAGCGCCTCGCAGACCGACTTCGACTTCGTGCGCCTGCTGATCGACGACGGCCTGATCCCCGACGACGTCACCATCCAGGTGTTGACCCAGGCACGCGAGCCACTGATCCGCCGCACCTTCGAGGCGATCAGGGGCGCGCGCCGCGCCATCGTGCACCTGTACAACAGCACCTCGACGCTGCAGCGCCGGGTGGTGTTCGGGATGGACCGCGCCGGGGTCACCGAGATCGCGGTCGCCGGCACCCGCCAGGTCCGCGCGCTGGCCGACGCCATGCCGCAGACCGAGGTCAGGTTCGAATATTCGCCGGAAAGCTTCACCGGCACCGAGCCGGACTTCGCGGTGGCGATCTGCGAGGCGGTCATGGACGCCTGGCGACCGACCCCGGCGGCGCCGATCATCCTCAACCTGCCGGCGACGGTGGAGATGGCGACGCCCAACGTCTACGCCGACCAGATCGAGTGGTTCGGCCGCACCGTCAAGGACCGCGACAGCATCGTGCTGAGCATTCACCCGCACAACGACCGCGGCACCGGCGTGGCCGCGACGGAGCTGGCGGTGATGGCCGGCGCCCAGCGCATCGAGGGCACGCTGTTCGGCAACGGCGAGCGCACCGGCAACGTCGACATCGTCACCCTGGCGCTGAACCTGTACACCCAGGGGGTGGCGCCCGGCCTCGACCTGAGCGACATCGGCACGATCCGCCGCACCGTGGAGCACTGCAACCAGCTGCCGGTGCACCCTCGCCACCCCTACGCCGGCGACTTGGTGTTCACCGCCTTCTCCGGCTCCCACCAGGATGCCATCAAGAAGGGGCTGGCGGCGCAGACGCGCAGCAACAGCGGCATCTGGGAGGTGCCGTACCTGCCGATCGACCCGGCCGACGTGGGGCGCAGCTACGAGGCGGTGATCCGCATCAACAGCCAGTCGGGCAAGGGCGGCGTCGCCTACGTGCTGGAGCAGGACCACGGGCTGCAGCTGCCGCGGCGGCTGCAGGTCGAGTTCAGCCGCGTCGTGCAGGCGATCGCCGAGCGCACCGGCACCGAGCTGACCTCGGACGATATCCGGGCGGCATTCGAGGCGGAGTACCTGCCGCCCGACGGGCGGCTGGCAGTGGCCGACCACCTGACCGTCGTCGACAGCCACGCCAGTGAAATCCGCCGCATCACCGCCACCGTACGCGACGGCGGGCGCGAGCGGACGGTCCACGGCAGCGGCAACGGGCCGATCGACGCGTTCGTCGATGCCCTGGCACGCGACTGCGGCATCGCCGTGCGCCTGGTCGATTATCACGAGCACGCCGTCGGCCACGGCGCCGATGCAATGGCCGTCGCCTACGTCGAGTTGGCCGACGGCGACGGCCGGACACGGTTCGGCGTCGGCCGCCACCCCAACATCGTCACGGCGTCGCTGCAGGCGATCGCCAGCGCGGTCAACCGCCTGGGCCGGCCGGAAAAAACGGGGTGAATGTGCCGGCCTATTCGCCGGCGGCGCGGTCGACGGGTTCGCTGTCGGCGGCCGTCGCGGCCTTCGGCGGGCGGACTGGCAGGATGCAGCTCATCGTCGTGCCGACGTCGGGCTCGGACCGCAGCTCGACCCGGCCGCCGTGCATCTCCACCAGGCTCTTGACCAGCGCCAGCCCCAATCCGGCGCCGCTGGTCCCGTGCTGGCCGTGGCCGCGGTCGAATCGGCCGAACACGCGATCGTGGTCCGCCTCGTCGATCCCGACCCCGGTATCGGCGACCGTCACACGCACCCAATCGTCCTCGCGCCGGGCCGACAGCACGATGGTGCCGCCCGGCGGTGTGAACTTGATGGCGTTGCTCACCAGGTTGTGGATCGCCTGCTTCAGCCGGCGCTCGTCGGCCTCGATGACGCCGGCGGAGATCTTACGGTCCAGGCGCAGCTTGAGGTTCTGCTTGCCGGCCCATTCGTGGGTCAGCTCGTGGACGCTCTTGAGCGCCTTCTTGACGTCGACCTGCTTGTATTCGAGGGACAGGTAGCCGGCCTCGATCGTGGCGAGGTCGAGGATGTCGTTGATCAGCGCCAGCAGCCGGTGCGAGGCGTCGATGATGCTCTTGGTGTATTCCAGCTGACGGTCGTTCAGCGGGCCGAAATACTTGTTATCGAGGATTTCGGCGAAGCCCATGATGGCGTTCAGCGGCGTGCGCAGCTGGTACGACACGTTGGCGATGAACTCGGTCTTGAGCTGGTCGGCGGTCTCCAGCGCCTCGTTGATGCTGCGCAGCGCCTGCTCCACCCGCGCGCTGTCGGTGACGTCGAGATAGCTGTTCAGCACGCCGCCGTCGGGCAGCGGCACGGTGCTGTATTGCAGGATCGACTCGTCGGCGCGCTCGAACCGGCCGTTGCCGGCCCGCCGCTCGAGCGCCCGCGCGACCATCTCGTCGCGCCGCGCCGGCCAGTCTTCGTCGGGATCGAAGAACTGCTTGGTCTTGTCGATCAACTCCGCCACATGCGGCTGACCGGCGATGTCCTCTTGGCTCAGGCGCCACAGCGACAAGAACGCCGGATTGCTGAGCTGCAGCCGCCCGTCGCTGCCGAACACGGCGATCGCCTCGGCCAGATTGTCCAGGGATTCCTGCTGCACCGCCATCAACGTGTTGTAGCGGCGCTCCAGGTCCAGCGAGCTGGTGACGTCCTCCAGCACGAACAGCAGGCCGCCGAACGGGTGCGGCGTGATCACCGCGCGCAGCGTCTTTTCGTCCGGCAAGTGCATCAGGTCTTCCTGCGGCTCGATCAGCGAGGTGAACAGGGCGAGCTGGCTGGTCTTGAACGCCGGGAAGTTTGCGTGCTCCGGCAGCCGCCGGCGTTCGCGCAGATCCTCGAGCATTTCGCTCAGGCCGGGCTGGGTCTCCAGCCAACGCTCGTCGAAGCCCCACAGCGTCACATAGGCCTGGTTGAAGAATTTCAGGCGCTTGTCCGGCCCGAAGATGGCGATCGCCGATTTGAGCTGTTCCAGCACCTCGGCGTGGGCGTCGATGTGGCGGCGCAGCACCGACTCGGCCTCTTCCAGCCCGGTGAGATCGACCGCGAAGCCGATTATCGCCGGCAACCGGCCGTCGCCGTCGCCCGCCGCCGCGATCGGAAGCTCGGTGACCTCGACCAGTCGCCGCTCGCCGCCGATCACCACGTGGTGGCGTTCGGTCTGCGCCTCGCCGGCGGTCTGCGCCTTGATCGCCAGCGCCTTGCCGCCCTGGTCGATCGCCCCGCTGGCGATCTGCCGCTGCTCCTCCAGGACCTGGCCGACGGTGCCGTCGACCGCGTCGGCATAGGCCTTGTTGGCCCAGCGCAGGCTCAGATCGCCATCACGCAGCCAGACCGGCAGCGGCAGGGCATCCAGCATCGCCCGCAGTTCGTCCTCGAAGGCCTCACGTTCGGCGAGCGACTCGCTAGCCGACGCCAGTTCCTCGGTCTCCTGCGCCGCCGTCGTCTCGCGCTCGGTCACGTCGACCGCCCACAGCACGTCGAAACACTCGTCGCCGTCATGGGATTCGCCGCGCCGGCCGGTCAGCTGCAGCAGCCTGGTGTCGCCGGTCTCGCGATCGGGGATAGTCGACACGATCAGGGTGAAGCCGACCCCGTCGCTGCGCAGCCGGGCGAAGCTGCCGTGCAGCGCGGCGGCGTCGCCGGGGTCGAGCGCCGCCTCGACATCCTCCAGCCGCGCGATCGAATCGGCGCCCAGCAGCACGGCGAACTGGGGCGACACCGCCGCGGCACCCGAAGCGCTCCAGCCGCAATAAGGCTCCGGCGCGGCGGCCAGGAACGCCTCCAGCCGCGCCGATTCGGCGACGAAATGGTCGGCGCGCACCGATTCGCGGATCATCCTGCGGCGCAGCCACGCCAGCAGCACCAGCGCGATCACCGCGATCAGGCCGGACGCGATCATCCCGCCGACGCCCCAGGGCGCGACCGAGTCCGCCTGGGCATGGGCCCAGCCCGGCGCCATCAGGCCGGCCGATGCCAACGCCGCTCCGGTCAACCGCGGACGCCAGGTCGCGGTCCGATGGGTCCGGCGGTCTATCGGCGGTGAGGTCTGCACGGCCGGCAACTTACTTTAGCCACGGCCGATCGAACAAGCCGGCAGTTGCACGTGCCACTGGCACCGGCCGCCGCTGCGCATCAGTAACGGTAATGGTCCGGCTTGTAGGGCCCTTCGGCCGCTACGCCCAGATAGTCCGACTGGGTCGGCGTAAGCTCGGTCAGCCGCGCCCCGAGCTTGTTGAGGTGCAGGCGCGCGACCTTCTCGTCGAGCGACTTGGGCAGGACATAGACTTGGCGGTCGTATTTCGCCGCGTTGGTCCACAGCTCGATCTGCGCCAGCACTTGGTTGGTGAACGACGCGCTCATCACGAAGCTGGGATGGCCGGTCGCGCAACCCAGATTGACCAGACGGCCCTTCGCCAGCACGATCAGCCGCTTGCCGTCGGGGAACACGACCTCGTCGACCTGCGGCTTGACCTCCTCCCAGCGGTAGTTGCGCAGCGCGGCGATCTCGATCTCGCTGTCGAAGTGCCCGATGTTGGCGACGATCGCCCGGTCCTTCATGGCGCGCATGTGGTCCAGCGTGATGACGCCGACATTGCCGGTGCAGGTCACGAAGATGTCGCCGGCCGGCGCGGCGGCCTCCATGGTGACCACCTGGTAGCCCTCCATGGCGGCCTGCAGCGCGCAAATCGGGTCGATCTCGGTGACCATCACCCGCGCCCCCTGGCTGCGCAGGCTGGCGGCCGACCCCTTGCCGACGTCGCCGTAGCCGCACACCACCGCCACCTTGCCGGCGATCATCACGTCGGTGGCGCGCTTGATGCCGTCGACCAGGCTCTCGCGGCAGCCGTAGAGGTTGTCGAACTTGGACTTGGTGACGCTGTCGTTGACGTTGATCGCCGGCACTTTCAACGCGCCGTTTTTGGCCATCTCGTAGAGCCGGTGCACCCCGGTCGTGGTCTCCTCGCTCAAGCCGCGCACGTCGTCCAGCAGCGCCGGATGCTTCTCGTGCATGACCTGCGTCAGATCGCCGCCGTCGTCCAGGATCAGGTTCGGCCGCCAGCCGTCGGGGCCCTCGATGGTCTGGTCGATGCACCACCAGAACTCCTCTTCGGTCTCGCCCTTCCAGGCGAACACCGCGATGCCGGCGGCGGCGATGGCGGCGGCGGCCTGGTCCTGGGTGGAAAATATGTTGCATGACGACCAGCGGACCTCGGCGCCCAGGGCGACCAGCGTCTCGATCAACACCGCGGTCTGGATCGTCATGTGCAGGCAGCCGGCGATCCGCGCGCCCCGCAGCGGCCTTGTCGCACCGTACTCCTCAAGCAGCGCAATCAGGCCGGGCATCTCGGTTTCGGCGATCGCGATCTCCCTGCGGCCCCAGTCGGCGAGGCCCCGATCGGCGACCTTGCAGTCGGTGAAACCACTGGCGTCGGGCATCGAACGGCTCCTTTGGAAACGGCTCTGTGATGGAAGATCGACGGCGGGTCCGGCCCGTCGCCGGCAGGTTGCGGACGATGTACCAGCGGCATCCTCCGCCAGCAAGCATAATGAATCCTTTATAT
>JAZFQW010000123.1:0-4616 GCA_036445335.1 Alphaproteobacteria bacterium
GGGGCGCCGCGCAAGCGCGCGCTGCTGGCCTGGGAGGCCGGGATGCGCGAAGCCGCCGCCTGACGGCGCGACGGCGCCGCCCTTCGGGTCGTGCCCGGGCGGCCCGCCCGCTTCGTCGAACGCCTCGACCGTAGCGCGGCTTATGCTCTTCGGTCTTCTCCTAGCGGCTCGGACAGGCTCCTAGAGGCCCAGCACGTCGGCCATGCCGTAGAGGCCGGGCGGCTTGCCGTGCGCCCACTGGGCGGCGCGCACCGCGCCGCGGGCATAGATCTCGCGGCCGGCGGCGCGGTGGGTCAATTCCAGCCGTTCCCCCGGGCCGGCGAAAACGACGGCGTGGTCGCCGACCACGTCGCCGCCGCGCAGGGCGGCAAAGCCGATGTCGCCGGTGCGGCGGGGCCCGGTATGGCCGTCCCGCGCGCGCGCCGCCTTGTCGTCCAGTGCCACGCCGCGCCCCGCCGCCGCCGCCCGGCCCAGCCCCAGCGCAGTGCCGGACGGCGCGTCGACCTTGTGGCGGTGGTGCATCTCGACGATCTCGATGTCGAAGGAGTCGTCCAGGATGCCGGCGACCCGCTCCACCATGGCGAACAGCAGATTGACTGCCATGCTCATGTTGGGTGACCAGACCACGGCGGTGTGGCGGGCGGCGCTGTGCAGCGCCTCCTCTTCGGCGGCGCCCAGGCCGGTGGTGCCGACGACGTGGACGGTCTTGCCCTGGGCCGCCAGCGCCGAATAGCGCGCGGTCGCCGCCGGCACGGTGAAGTCGATCACCGCGTCGGCGTCGGCGAACAGCGGCACCGGATCGTCGCCGACCCGCACGCCGACAGGATCCAGGCCCGCCGCCATGCCGGCATCCATGCCCAGCGCGTGGCAATCCTCGCGATCGATCGCGCCGACCAGCTCGCAGCCCTCGGTCGCCAGCACTTGGCGCACCAGCATCTTGCCCATGCGCCCGGAACACCCGACCAAGCCGATTTTCATCCAAAGCCCTCGCGGTTGCGGCGATGACCGCCCGGCAGCGGGGTCGTGTCCCGGGTCCGCGGGCAAGTTCGGGTTGCCACCGCGGCGACAGTAGCACATTTTCAAACGGGCCCGTGGTCGCGACCGGGCCGACATTGTGGGTCGGGGCATGGCAGCAACCGTGGGACAACACACGCCGCGTCCGGCAAAATCGCCGCTTGTCGTGACGCAGGGCCTGAACGTGCGGTTCGGTGCGCGGACGGTGCTGTCCGGCGTCGACCTTGCCGTCTCGTCCGGCGAGATCGTCACCCTGATCGGGCCGAATGGGGCGGGCAAGACGACGCTGATCAGGGCGGTGCTGGGTCTGGTCGCGCCGACCGCCGGCCGGGTGAACCGGCGCCCGGGCCTAAGCGTCGGCTACATGCCGCAACGTCTGCAGATCGACCGCACGCTGCCGCTAACCGTGCGCCGGTTCCTTGCATTGTGGGGGGACCCGTCGGCGCCGGACTTGATGGACGCGCTGGCCGAAGTGGGGGCGGCGGACGTTGCCGAGGCGCAGGTCCAGGACCTTTCCGGCGGCGAGATCCAGCGGGTGCTGCTGGCCCGCGCGCTGTTGCGCCGGCCGGACCTTCTGGTGCTGGACGAGCCGGTGCAGGGGGTGGATGTCGCCGGCCAGAGCGCGCTGTTCCACCTGATCGCGCGGCTGCGCCGCGATCACGGCTGCGGCGTCCTGCTGGTCAGCCACGATCTGCACCTGGTGATGGCGCAGACCGACCGGGTGGTCTGCCTGAACGTCCATGTGTGCTGCGAGGGCCATCCCGAGGCGGTGTCGCGGCACCCGGAATATCTCGCCATGTTCGGCCCGGCGGACCGCGACCAGGCGGCGGCCGTGGCGGTCTACCAGCACCATCACGACCACAGCCACGACCTGCACGGCGTGGTCGTCGTGGATCCGCGCGACGGCGGTGGAGCGGTGGCGTCGCCGTCGGACGACGGCGGGGGCGTCAGTCCTTCAGGTCCTCGAAGAATTCCTTGACGCGGGCGAAGAAGCCGTGGCTTTCCGGGTGCGTGCGCTCGGCGCCGCCGTCGCGCGCGAACTGCTCCAACAGATCGCGTTGCTGCTTGGTCAGGCTGACCGGAGTCTCGACCTGGACCTGAACGTACATGTCGCCCCGGGTCTTGGCGTGCAGCACGCTCATGCCCTTGCCGCGCAAGCGGAACTGGGCGCCCGACTGAGTCCCGGCCGGGACGTTGACCTGGGCACGGTTGCCGTCGACCACTGGAACTTCGATCGCCCCGCCCAGCGCCGCGGTGGTCATCGGGATCGGCACCCGGCAATGGATGTCGGCGCCGTCGCGCTGAAACAGGCGGTGCGGCTTGAGCGCCAGGAAGATGTACAGATCGCCTGCCGGCGCGCCGTTCATGCCGGCCTCGCCCTCGCCGGCGAGGCGGATCCGGGTACCGTCCTCGACGCCGCCCGGGATGTTGACCTGGAGCGAACGGTCCTTGCGGACGCGCCCGTTGCCACCGCAGGAGCGGCACGGATCGCTGATCACCCGACCGGCGCCCGAACAGTTCGGGCAGGTGCGCTCGATGGTGAAGAAGCCCTGCTGGCTGCGCACCTTGCCCGCGCCGCCGCAGGTCGGGCAGGACACCGGCTGTGCGCCGCCCTCGGCGCCGGTTCCGCCGCAGCTGCCGCAGACCACCGTGCCCGGAACTCGGATCGTCGCCTGCTTGCCGGCGAACGCCTCGTCCAGCGAGATCTCGAGATTGAAGCGCATGTCGCTGCCGCGGCCGGACGTGCGCCGTCCGCGCCGTCCGCCGACGACATCGCCGAACATTTCCTCGAAAATGTCCGCGAACCCGCCGCCGAAGTTGAAATCGAAGCCGCCGGCGCGCCCGCCCTGCCTGGCGTTCTCGAACGCGGCGTGGCCGAACCGGTCGTAGGCCGAGCGCTTCTGCTGGTCCTTCAGGACGTCGTAGGCCTCGTTGATCGACTTGAACTTGGGCTCGGCGTCGGCGTCTTGGCGGTTGCGGTCGGGGTGATATTTCATCGCCAGGGCGCGGTACGCCTTCTTCAGCTCCGCGCTTCCGGCGTTACGGGAGACACCGAGAACGTCGTAGTAGTCCTGCTTGCCCATACCGTCCATCAGATCGCGGAGAGGGCGGCGCCCCCTGTCTCCCTGCCAAATACATACGCCGGCGTCGGCAGTGCCGGGCCGCCCCGGGCGCGAACTGGACCGCCGCGCCGGGCGCGAGTCGACACGATCAGGCTAGGCCGTCCGCCCGATCGAGCGTTCGCCCCGCCGCGCGCCCGCGTCCCGCCTTACGCGGACTTCTTGTTCTCGTCGTCGTCGACCTCTTCGAAATCGGCGTCGACCACCGATTCGTCGGTGCCATCGCCTTCGGGTTTCGTCCCGTCGGACCCCTCCGAGGCCGCCGCCTCGTGCTCGGCCCGATACATCGCCTCGCCGACCTTCATGGCCGCTTGGCCGAGCTTGTCGGTCGCCGCCTTGATGGCCTCGACATCGTCGCTGCCCAGGGCCTCCTTCAGCGCCGAGATGCCCTGCTGGATGTCCATCTTGTCGGATTCCGACAGCTTGTCGCCGTGCTCGCCGAGTTGCTGTTCGGCGGTATGCAGCACTCCGTCGGCATAGTTCCGCGCCTCGACAACCGCGCGCCGCTTCTTGTCCTCGTCGGCGTGCGCTTCGGCGTCCTTGATCATCGTTTGGATGTCGGAATCCGCCAGCCCGCCGGACGCCTGGATACGAATCTGCTGCTCCTTGCTGGTCGCCTTGTCCTTGGCCGAGACGTTGACGATTCCGTTGGCGTCGATGTCGAAGGTGACCTCGATCTGCGGCAGGCCACGCACCGCCGATGGGATGCCGACCAGGTCGAACTGGCCAAGCAGCTTGTTGTCGGCCGCCATCTCGCGCTCGCCCTGAAACACCCGGATCGTCACCGCGGTCTGGTTGTCCTCGGCAGTGGAGAAAACCTGGCTCTTCTTGGTCGGGATGGTGGTGTTGCGGTCGATCAGCCGGGTGAACACGCCGCCCAGGGTCTCGATGCCTAGCGACAGCGGGGTGACGTCGAGCAGCAGGACATCCTTCACCTCGCCCTGCAGCACGCCGGCCTGGATCGCCGCGCCGATCGCCACGACCTCGTCGGGGTTGACGCCGCGGTGCGGCTCACGGCCGAAGATCTCCTGCACGGTCTCGATCACCTTCGGCATTCGGGTCATGCCGCCGACCAGGATGACCTCTTGGATATCCGAGGCGACCAGCCCGGCGTCCTTCAACGCCGACTTGCACGGGCCGACGGTCCGCTGGATCAGTGCCTCGACCAGCTGTTCCAGCTTGGACCGGGTGAGCTTGATGTTGAGGTGCTTGGGGCCGCTCTGGTCGGCGGTGATGAACGGCAGGTTGACGTCGGTCTGGACCGCCGACGAAAGCTCGATCTTAGCCTTCTCCGCGGCTTCCTTCAGGCGCTGCAGGGCCAGCCGGTCCTCGCGCAGGTCGATGCCGGCCTCCTTCCTGAACTCGTCGGCCAGGTAATCGACCACCGTGTGGTCGAAATCCTCGCCGCCCAGGAAGGTATCGCCGTTGGTCGACTTCACCTCGAACACGCCGTCGCCGATCTCCAGCACCGATACGTCGAAG
>JAZFQW010000124.1:0-2280 GCA_036445335.1 Alphaproteobacteria bacterium
AGCGCCGCACTGTCGAGGATCGAGGCCATCTCGGTGCGGTTCAGCCCACCGTCGCGCGCTGCTCGTTCTGCGCGACGAAGAGGTCGAACAGGTGGTTGGTGTCCGTCGGCCCCGGCGAGGCCTCGGGGTGGTACTGGACCGAGAACACCGGCCGGCCCTTCAGCCGGATGCCCTCGTTGGTGCCGTCGAACAGGCTGACATGAGTCGGCTCCACCCCGTCCGGCAGGCTGTCGGCGCGGATCACGAAGCCGTGGTTCTGGCTGGTGATCTCGACCTTGCCGGTGGCCAGGTCCTTGACCGGGTGGTTGGCGCCGCGGTGGCCCATATGCATCTTCTCGGTCTGAGCGCCCAGCGCCCGCGCCAGCATCTGGTGCCCCAGGCAGATGCCGAACACCGGCAACCCGGTGGCGACCAGCGCCGCGATCACCGGCACGGCGTAGGCGCCGGTCGCCGCCGGATCGCCCGGCCCGTTCGACAGGAAGATGCCGTCCGGGCGGTGGCGCATCACGTCGTCGACGGTGGCCGTCGCCGTCACAACGGTGACCCGGCAGCCGGCGCCGGCAAGGCAGCGCAGGATGTTGCGCTTGGCGCCGTAATCGATCGCCACCACGTGGTGGCGGGCGCCGTCCAGGCGGCGATAGCCGTGGCCCGGCGACCACGGCGTCTCGTCCCACCGATAGGTCTGCCGGCACGAGACATCCTTGGCCAGGTCCATGCCCTCGAGCCCCGGCCAGCGGGCCGCGGCGCGGCAAAGTGCCGGCACGTCGAACCGGCCGTCGGCGGCGTGGGCGATGACCCCGCTGGGCGCGCCGTCGTCGCGGATGCGCCGGGTTAGCCGCCTCGTGTCGACGCCGGCGATGCCGACCAGCCCGTTCGCCTTCAGCCAGTCGTCGAGTCCGCGGGTGGCACGCCAGCTCGACGGCTCGGTCACGTCGGCGCGCAGCACCAGGCCGCGCGCCGCCGGCGTCGTGGTCTCGACGTCCTCGGCGTTGGCGCCGACATTGCCGATGTGGGGGAAGGTGAAGGTGATGATCTGGCCGGCGTAGGACGGGTCGGTCAGGATCTCCTGATACCCGGTCATCGCGGTGTTGAAGCAGACCTCGCCGACCGCGTGGCCCTCGGCGCCGATGCCGCGGCCCCAGATCGCCGTCCCGTCGGCCAGCGCCAGGACGGCCGTCGCCCCCGGCGGCGGGTCCAGCCCGGCATCGGCGTTCGGCGTGGCGGCACCCACGGTCATCGGCGGCGATCCTTCAACAGTCGTGGCCAAATGGCGTGCATCGAACGCTGCGCGGTGATAAAGCACGGATGGCCGACCCGCGCCAGACCTTTGCGCCCGCCGGCCGCCCCGGCCCCGACTCCCGCCGGGCGCGCCACGAAAACGCGAAAATTATGGTATTTCAAACACTTAATGTCGTTGTTGCGGTTTGCCCCGGGGCGCCGATTTGGGTATGGTACGCGCCCCCGGCACCGCCATGAATGCAGGAGACCGAGCCATGATCCGTGCGCGGCTCACCGAGGCGCTTCCCGACGCCATGAAGGCGAAGCAGCCGCGCGCCGTGTCGACCCTGCGGCTGATCCTGGCGGCCCTGAAGGACCGCGACATCGCCGCCCGCGGCAAGGGCAATACCGACGGCATCAGCGACGACGATATCCTGGCGCTGTTGCAGACGATGGTGCGCCAGCGCCGCGACAGCATCGAGCTCTACGAGCAGGGCGGACGCCTGGACCTGGCCGAGGGCGAGCGCGAGGAGGTCGCGGTGATCCAGCGCTTCCTGCCGCGGCCGATGGACGAGATGGCGATGCAGCAGGCGATCGATTCGGTGATCGCCGACCTGGATGCCAAGGGGTTGAAGGATATGGGTCGCACCATGGCCGAACTGCGCACCCGGTACGCCGGCCGCATGAATTTCGCCAAGGCCAGCAGCGTGGTCAAGGCCGCGCTGGCCTGACCCGACCCCGACGCCAGGGACGGTCCGCCCGCCATGCCCCTGCCGCCGCAATTCCTCGACGAGCTGCGTGCGCGCATATCGGTCTCCGACGTCATTGGCCGGCGTCTCCGGCTGACCCACGCCGGCCACGAGTTCAAGGGCCTCTGTCCGTTCCATCGGGAAAAGACTCCCAGCTTCACGGTCAACGATCAGAAGGGGTTCTTTCACTGCTTCGGCTGTGGCGCCCACGGCGACGTCATCGGATTCCTGATGCGCCACGACAACCTGCCGTTCGTCGAGGCGGTGGAGCAGCTGGCCGGCCAGGCCGGGCTGCAGGTGCCGCAGGCGACGG
>JAZFQW010000125.1:0-2547 GCA_036445335.1 Alphaproteobacteria bacterium
CCGCTCGCCTTCTCCGGCACCGCCGGGGTGGTCCGCTTCGACCGGCCGGCCGGCGCGGTGCTGGACACGATCATGGCGGAGGGGCTGGAGCACCACTATGCCCTGGTCTACGGCGATCACCGGGCGACCTTGAGGGCGCTGGCGGCGCGGCTCGACATCCCGGTGCTGGCGCTGTGCTGACCGTCGCCGGCGCGACCCATGACGTGGGCAGAGCGGCGCATCGTCCATGACGGCTTCCAGGAGGCGGCGTCACCGCTGCTGCAGCAGTACACCGACAACTACGGCAGCCAGTGGCTCGACCTGCTGCAGGCCTCGATCGACAAGTGCGTGTCGGAAATCGACGCGGAATACGCCAATCTGAACTGAGCGGCCGGCCCATCGGCCGCGACACGGCCCCGCCCCACCGGCGGGGCCGTGATCATGCCGCCGGGAATTACGGCACTGGCCGACCGCCTACGGCACGGCGCGATGCCGAGCCGTCACGCGCCGAGACCGAGCTCCGCCATCGTGACCGGCCGTCGTTCCTTGATCGAGCGTTCCGCCGCCACGCCCATGGCCACCGCCCACAGCCCGTCGTCGAGCCCGACCTCGGGCTTGCCGCCGTCGAGCGCGGCCAGGAACGCCAGATGCTCGAAATAGGTCGACCCGTGGTGATCGCCGGCCGCGAGCACCGCCGGGTCGACGAACACGGTCTCGGTCTCGAGTTCCATGGCGTCGCGGCGGCCGATCAGCAGCGTCGACGACGGCACGCCGCATTCGACCTTGCCGCGATCGCCGACCGCCGCGATCTCCTCCCGGTCGCGCGACGCCTCGGCGAACATGCACAAATCCAGCAGCGCCCTTGCGCCGGTCTCGAAATCGACCACGACGTAGGCGTTGTCGACCAGGTCCGGGGTCTCGCCGTCATACCGCTCGTCGAGGTGATTGACGTCCTGGGCGCCGCTGGCGAACACCCGCACCGGCTCCGCGGCGATGATGTGCCGCATCAGGTCGAAGAAATGACAGCACTTCTCGACCATGGTCCCGCCGGTGTTGCGCGAAAACCGGTTCCAGTCGCCGACCTTTCTGAGGAACGGGTTACGGTGCTCGCGGATGGCCAGCATCCTGAGCCGGCCGACCGTGCCGCGACGCACCTCCTCGACCAGCCGCGCCACCGGCGGCATGTAGCGGTATTCCATGGCCACCCAGACCGGCGCCCGGCGCGCCGCGGCGGCGTCGATCACGCGCCGGCAATCCTCCACGGTGGTGCACAAGGGCTTTTCCACCATGATCGGCAGCCCGGTCTCCAGCGCCGGCAACAGGATTTCGGCATGGGTGTGATTGGGCGTGGCGATGATCAGCGCGTCGGCCAGATCCGCGGCCAGCAGATCGCGGGAATCGTCGAAGGTGCGCGCGCCAGGGCCGGCCAGATCGGCCGCGGCGGCCAGCATGCCGGCGTCGGTGTCGGCCAGCGCGGTGATTTCCGCGTCGGCGATCAGCGCCAGGGTGCTGATGTGCTCCTGGCCCATCCTGCCGGAGCCGATGACGGCGTACCGCGTCGTGCCCATTGCGTTTGAGTCTCCCGTCGCGGTTTTTCGCCGGCCGTGGAGAGGCCATAGCACCACGCATTTCGCGCCGCAAGGGACGCTGGAATCCTCCGTTACGGGGCTGCGGGTTACAGCCGCGAGTCGACCGGTTCGCTCTCCAGGGCGAGGACGGCGAAGACGCATTCGTGGACCTGGCGCAGCGGCTGGTGGCCGACGAACCGCTCCAGCGCGGTCAGGCCGAGGGCGAATTCGCGCATCGCCAGCGACCGTTTGAGGCCCAGGCCCCGCCGCCGCAGCCGGCCGAGGTGCTCGGGCATGGTGTATTCGGGGCCGTAGATGATGCGCAGGTATTCCCGGCCGCGGCACTTGATCGCCGGCTGCACCAGGCCGCGCTTGCCGCGGACGACGAACCCCTGCGGCTTCACGACAATGCCCTCGCCGCCACGGTCGGTCAGATCGACCCACCAGGAGACCGCGTCGTCGACGCTGTCCCGATCGGTCAGGTCGACTGGTCTGAACGCGGTCTCCATGAACGGGCCGTCGGTCGCACGACAGATCTCCGCCAGCGCCGTCATATGCCACAGGTGATCCTTGTCGGCGTGCACCGACCCTTCGGTCGCCAGCAGGTGGAACGGCGCGACCTTCAAGTCGTCCAGCGACGACACCGGCCAGCAATAGTGCCGGTAGGCCTGCGCATAGGCCTGCGCCGCGTCGCCTCGCGCGCGAAACCGGGCCAGCACCGCGCCGGCGTCTACGCCCCGTCCGACCGCCGCCTCCAGCGCAGCCACCGATTCCGAGAGCCCGATCCGCGCCGCCGCCCCCACCGGCGCAAATTGCCGAACCAACAGCGCCTGCGCCTTGGCCGACCAGGGCATGATCTCGGCGTCCAGGCAGGCCCAGTCGGTCTGGAACCGGTCCCAGAACCCGGTCCTGTCGAGCGCGTCGCGCAGCCGGTCCAGCAGCGCGGACTCCATGGCCGGGGCGGTGAAGAACGGCCGGCCGGTGCGGGTGTAGACGGCAC
>JAZFQW010000126.1:0-3471 GCA_036445335.1 Alphaproteobacteria bacterium
GCGATGCCGCCCGGCGAGAGCGTGTTGACGCGGATGTTGTCGCCGACGTGATCCAGTGCCATAGCCTTGGCGAGCTGCACCAGCGCCCCCTTGGTCGCGCAATAGGCGGCCTGCCCGGGATTGGCGACCCGGGCCATCTGCGACGCCATCAGGATGATCGAGCCGCCGCCGCCGGCCCGGAGTGCCGGGATCGCGAATTTACAGCAGAGGAAGGCGCCGGTCAGGTTGATCGCCAAGGCGTGGCTCCAGTCCGCCTCGGCCATATGCTCGACCGTGGTGATCGGCGAAAATGTCGCCGCGTTGCAGACCAGCACGTCGAGCCGGCCGAAATTCGCGACGGCACCCTCGATCATCGCGCGGACCGCCGTGCCGTTGCCGACATCGCAGTGCCAGGCAAGCGCCCGGCCGCCACCGTCGACGATCTCGCGGCCGACCGCCTCGGCGTCGGCGAGCGCGATGTCGGCCAGCAGCACGGCGGCGCCCTCGGAGGCGATCGCCCGGGCGATCGCCCGGCCGATGCCGTTCCCGGCACCGGTCACGACCGCGACCTTGTCGGTCAGTTTTGCCGCCGCCATTCCACACCCGCATGTGATTGCGCCGATCGCTCGGCCAACGATTGTCCGTCATCGGAGATCGGCCGGTCAAGCAAGGCGGCGCGGTCGGTGGCAATTTCGCGGTTTACAGCCGGGTCGGCTGTGCGGCTATAATTCGACCTGTCCGAATGTCAGGATCGATCGTTGTGGAAGATCACGATCCCGTGGGATGACCCCGACGTCACGCGTGTCGCCTTTTGGGGCAAAGACCGTAATTTGGAATGTCGACTAGGGAGGACAATATGAAACGGAACCATATAGCGATCGTCACAGCCGCGGCGGCTCTCGCCGTGGCCACCGGCACCGCGTTCGCCGCGGAGCTGCCGGCGACCCACGTCAAGGTGATCGGCAACTACAGCACCGTCGCGCACGTCGCCGTGGTGGAGCGGGAATTCTGGGGCGAGATCGTCCCGAAAATGTCGAACGGCAAGGTGACGTCCGATTACAACCATCAAGACGTGATGGGCATCAAGGACTTCCAGGTGCTGCGGCTGACCAAGCTCGGCGTCACCGATTTCGGCGTCAGCGACATCTCCAAGATGGCCGGCGACGATCCGACCTTCGAGGGCTGCGACCTGGCGGGTCTGGCACTCGACATCGAGACGGCGCGCAAGGTGTGCGACGCCTGGAAGCCGGCGATGGCCCGGTCGATGGCGAAGAACTTCAACACCAAGCTGCTGGCGCTCGGCACCAACCCGCCGCAGGTGTTCTGGTGCCGCGACGACGTCAAGGGCATCAACGACCTGAAGGGTCGCAAGATCCGGGTCTTCAACAAGACCATGGCCGACTTCATCCAAGCGATCGGCGGCACGACCATCAGCATGGCGTTCGGCGACGTGGTGCCGGCCCTGCAGCGCGGCGTCGTCGACTGCGCCGTCACCGGCACGACCAGCGGTAATTCCGCCGGCTGGCCGGAAGTGACGACCCATCTTTATCCGATGTATCTCGGCTGGAGCATCAACTTCCAGGCGGTGAACCTGGATTCCTGGAACCGCTTCGCGCCGGCCGTGCAGGATTTCTTCCTCGAGGCGTTCGCGGTCCTGGAGGACAATATGTGGAGGACCGTGGCGCAGTCCGCCGCCGAGGCCGACAACTGCAACACCGGCAAGGACCCTTGCACCATGGGCAAGAAGGCGCACATGACGATCGTGCCGGTCAGCGACGCCGACAAGGCGGTGCACAAGAACCTGATGCAGGACGTCGTGCTGGTCAACTGGGGCAAGCGCTGCGGTAAGGCCTGCGCCAAGGAGTGGAACGAGACCGTCGGCAAGGTGATCAACCTGACGATCCCGCTCGACAAGCTGTAACCCTCGGATCCTACGGGCGCCGGCACGCCGGCGCCCGTCTATTTCCGGAATGCTCGGTTTGGACCGCCTATTGATACTGGCGCGCCGGCTCGCCCGGCTGGGCGTTTGGTTCGGCGGCGGCTTGCTGGTGATCGCGAGCTTCATCATCGGCGTCGACGTCGTGATCCGCAAGCTGTTCGGCATCTCGATCGGCGGCGCCGACGAGCTCTCCGGCTTTGCGCTCGCGATCGGCAGCGCCTGGGCGTTCGGTTTCACCTTGCTCGACCGCGGCCATGTCCGGATCGACTCGCTCTATGTCGTGCTGCCGACCCGGATCTGCGCCGTGCTCGACATCTTCGGGCTGCTGGCCTTGACCACGTTCTTCTCGCTGGTCGCCTGGTACGGTTTCGGCGCGTTCAGCCAGTCGTTTGCGCTGAATGCGCACACCATGTCGCCGTTGGCGACGCCGCTGATCTACCCGCAGTTCCTGTGGGTCCTGGGGCTCGGTTGGTTCGTCGTGATCGCCGTGCTGCTGCTCGGCCGGGCGATGATGGCGCTGATTTTAGGCGACATGAATACCGTGCAAAGGTTGATCGGTTCCCGGACCGTGGTGCAGGAGATCGACGACGAGCTGCGCGGGCTGGAGCATGGCGACGGACCAACATCGGGAGGCAAGCGATGATCGGCCTGACCATAGCCGTCCTTCTCGGGCTGCTGGCCTTGAGCGTTCCGGTCGCCGCCGTGCTCGGCATCGTCGGCCTGACCCTCGACAACGTCTACGCCTTCGGCCGACTGGAGCCGGTGATCGGCGAGTTGACTTGGGGCGTGTCGACGGACGTCATCATCGTCGCGGTTCCACTGTTCATCCTGTTGGGCGAGATCCTGCTCAGGGCCGGCATCGCCGAGCGCATGTACGCCGCGATGACCCATTGGATGTCGTGGCTGCCGGGCGGCCTGATGCATTCGAACATCGCCACCTGCACCCTGTTCTCCGCCGTGTCGGGCTCTAGCGTCGCGACCGCCGCGACCATCGGCACCGTCGCGATCGGCGAGATCGACCGGCACGGCTACAACGAGCGCTTCTTCATCGGCACGATCGCGGCCGGCGGCACGCTCGGCATTCTGATCCCGCCGTCGATCAACATGATCGTCTATGGCGTGCTGACCGAGACGTCGATCCCACAGCTCTATCTCGCCGGCATGTTGCCGGGCATCGTACTGGCGGCGTTGTTCATGCTGACGGTGGTGATCGGCTGCGTCATACGGCCGCACTGGGGCGGCCGCAAGGTGGAGACCAATTGGCCGGCGCGCTGGCGCAGCCTGCCCGATCTGATCCCACCGTTCATCATCTTCGTGGTCGTCATCGGGTCGATCTACGGTGGCATCGCGACGCCGACCGAATCCGCGTCGCTCGGCGTGATCATCGCCTTCTTTCTGGCCGCCTGGCGCCGGCGGCTAACCTGGCGGATGCTGCGCGACGCGATCGAGGGCACCATGCGCAGCACGGCGATGATCATGGCGATCCTGATCGCCGCCTATTTCCTCAACTTCGTGATCAGCTCGATCGGGCTCGCCGCCAAAGTGAACGCCTT
>JAZFQW010000127.1:0-3768 GCA_036445335.1 Alphaproteobacteria bacterium
CCTAATGGAAAACCGTACAGGGCTCGTGCAAGGCGTCTACGAGAAGCCGGCCGCATGAGCGAACTACTGGGTGAATGGGAAGCTGAAAAAGCACTGACCATGGGTTCATCGACGGCCGACCCGAACGTGGTAATTACCGAGGCTCCGGCGACGGCGGCGGCGCTGGGGTAGCCGGCGCCGCCCGGTCGCTACAGCGCGTCGAAATTGCCGGCGAGGAGGACGTCCAGGCGGCCGGTGCGCCAGCCGCGGACGGCGTCGCGGACCAGCGGCGACGGCTGCTCGCGGTAGCGGCGGACGATGGTGATGTCGGCCTCGTCGGTCGGTCGCAACGCCTGGCGCGCCTGCTTCAAGAGCGCCTTCGGGTTCGGCGGCGGCGGCCCGTCGGCCTGCGGCGCCACCCGCACATGCACGCTCACGCGGTCGAACTGCCGCGGTTTTTCACCCGGCTGCTCCCAGACGTGGAGTCCGCGCTCGGGCGCCAGCAGGCTGTAGGCGCCGAAGCCCATGACCGCATGGATCCTGCGATAGGCGGCGTTGGCGCCGCCGTCGCAGCCTTCCAGCCGGGTCCAATTCATGCGGCGGGCGCGCGCCCAGGCATCGTACATGGCCGCCAGCCGTCCGGCGAACATGAGCGAGCGTTGCCAGTCCTGCGTCCCGTCCGGGCTCACCTCGACCATCAGGAAGGCCTCGCGTGGCCGGTCTTCGGCGACGTCGCCGCAGGCGGCCTCCAGCAGGTGCAGATTCTGCGCCAGCACCGCCACCATATGGCGCGGCGGATTGCCCCGGCGCGCGCCCGTCCGGCCCTCCAGCCGCCGCAGCAGCGACATCGCGCGGCGGGCCCCCGCGCTTATGCGGTCGAGGTATTCGGCCTGACCCAGGGTGGCGAAACGCCCCGGCGACGACCAGAAATCGGGGCCCTCCATCGCCGCCAGCGCGGCGTCCTTTTGCGCCTGCCACGGTGCCGCGCCGGTCTCCTCCGCCAGCCTCTCGACATGGCGACGCAGCACCGCCAACTCCTCCGCCGTGCCCCGCGGCTGGATCAGGATGGATTGCGGGGTCAGGTCGCCGGGCGCCGGCTTGGCGGCTTCGCCGTCATCGTCGGACTGTGGCTCGGACGGCGCCTCGGCCGGCGGCGCATCGGGGTCGACGAAGGTCACATCCAGCCGGTTCTCCTTGCACGAGACGAAAAGAAACTGATCGCCCGCCGGCGTCTGGTGGCGCACGATCGTCATCGCCAGGGGCGACAGGAGATGGCGCTCGATGGCCCGCTTGAGCGGCCGCGCGCCCAGGTCGGGGGTGAAGCCCTTCTCCAGCAGGAACTCGATCGCCGTCTCGTCCCACTCGACCGCCCAGGCGCGGTTCCTCAGGCCGCGGCGCTGAAACGCCAGGGCGAGCTCCTTCTGCAGGATCTCGCGCATGAGGTCCCGGCTCAGCGGCCGGAAGACGACCACGCGATCCAGTCGATTGATGAATTCCCGTCGAAACGCCGTGTCGACGGCTCGCCTTACCTCGTCGATGTCGAAGCCCGGCGACGCGCTCCCGAACCCCAGGGAGACGCCGGTCGGGATCTTAGCGCCCAGGTTGGTCGTGAGGATGATGATCGCATGCCGGAAATCGGCGGTCTGGCCTCGGCGATCGGTGATCCGGGCGTCGTCGAAGACCTGAAGGAAGCTGTCCCAGACCTTCGGGTGCGCCTTTTCGAACTCGTCCAGCAGAACCACCGAGAAGGGCTGATGGCGGATCTGGTCGGCGAGCGAGTCGCTCTTCTCGGCGTCCGGCTGGCCCAACAGACGATCCAGGCTTTCCGGCGTCTGCAGCTCGCTCATATCGAGTCTGAGCAGTCTCCCGGTATCGCCGAACAGCCACTCCGCCAGCGTTTTGGCGATCTCGGTCTTCCCGGTTCCGGTCGGGCCGGCGAACAGGAAGACGCCGACCGGCCGCGTCGGATCGGTCACGCCGGCCTTCATCATCGCGACGCGCTCGACCAGGCAGTCGACCGCCTCCTCCTGGCCGATCACCCGTTGCGACAACACCGCCTTCAGGCCATCGAGATCGAGATCCAGGCGGTCGTCGAGGATCTCCAGCGGAAGACCGGTCTGACCGGCGAGCGTGACGACCACGTCGTCCAGCTCGAGCGTCGGCGTCGCGCCATCGGACTGCGCGCGCAGCCGGTGCAGTGTTGCCTCGAGCAGGCCGAGCAGGTTGCCCGGCGCCGCCCGGTCGCCGAGATATTGCCGAGCCAGGTCCCAGACCTGGGGCAGCAGCCGGGGACTCTGCGCCTCGGCCGACCGGTCCAGCCATCGCTGTGCCAGGTCCAGCGTTTCCTGCCGCGTGAGCGGCTCTATGCGCAGGGCCGACAGGGCCGTTGCCGCCCGCGGCTGCTGCTGCACAAGCCGCTCCAGGGCCACCGGGTCGGTCTCGCCGACGATCCTGAGATCGCCTTGCTCGACCAAAGGCAACATGACGTCCAGGGCACCGGTGGCGCTGTACTGATGACGACCGGACAATGCCAGCGTGTGAACCGCGGGTATGAACCACACCGCCTGCCGGTCGCCGCGCAGCTGTTCGATGACCGCCTTCAGCCGCTCCTCGAATTGACCGATGAAGGTCTGTCCGGCGATCAGGTCGGCGTGGCCCGCGACGAACACCACCCAGCCCCTGTCGTGGAGCCGCTTGGCCAGCTTCATCAGGATCGCCGACTTGCCGACGCCGCGCTCGCCGACGATCAGGGCGGACCGCGGCGGATCGGCGAGCAGCGCCGCCTCGAGCTGGTCGACCGCCGCCCGAAGCGCCGGGTGCTCGACAACGGCGTCCGCGGCCTCCTCGGCCCTGTCGTCCCACAGGCGTCCGGCGGTCCGCAGCAGGTCCTCGTCGACGTGCACCGACCGCCAGCTGTCGTATCGCTCGAGCAGCGGCCCGCCGATCCGCCGTTCCAGGTCTTCCAGGAAACGGCGAAGGGTCTTCAGCGATCGCGCGTTCAGTTCGACCGTCACGCCATCGAACGAGGGGGCCTCTCCGACCGCGATGCGCTCGTCGATGAACCGTGTCAGGAAGGATATCGAAAGCCGGTAGGTCATGTAGGTCGTGGTCCGCGCCAGGACCGAGCCGATGATCGGCCGCTCGGGTGGCGCCATGCGCACCAGGTATTTGAGCCCGAAATATTGCGGCCATGGTGCGATCGTTCCGATGCATCCGAAGACGGCGTCGTAGGCCTGGGCACCGTCTGGCCGCCGCCGCAGTGCCTCGATCGCCAGGCAGGAAATGATGGCGTTTTCGCCGGTCACGTAGGTGCCGAGGACATCGATCGTGACCCCCGGCTGACAAAGCAGCCGAACGCCGTTTTTAAAATCGGCGCTATTGTCGAGCAGACTCTCGGGGTGCGCAGTGGTGTTATAGAAGTCGTTCAGCCGGTCTGCGATTTGGTAGATGTCGAGCTGGGGGCTCTCCGGTTGCGGGTCGCCCGCGGGCGGGTCCGATGCGATCGGTGGGGCGCCGCCCGTTGGTTTTTCTGCGCCGAAGTGCTTGACGAGAAAATAGAGCAACGTCGCGGCGGCCACGACGACGGGGACGAGAAACTCCACGGTCGGTCCTCTGGGGGTCGGATCATGCCGCGTTGCCGGGTGACCGTCCGACTCTACCACCGGCGCGCGACTCGTGAAGGCGCGTTTGCCGCGGCCGCCCGGACGCGACGCGGACCGTGGCCAGCGTGAGAAGCGCCGGTTAGTCCGACCCGGTGGCGTCGGTCCGTCGGGGCGGCGTTTCCTGGTT
>JAZFQW010000128.1:0-8875 GCA_036445335.1 Alphaproteobacteria bacterium
GATATTGCTGTTCACCATTGTGCTCAACCGCATCATCTTCCACCACCAGATCGCCGCGCTGCTGCTGCTGGCGACCGCTATCGTCGCGGCGGTGGCGGTCCGCACCGCCGGCGCGCTGCTGTCCGGCCGGCTGTTCGCGCCCGACTGACCGCGCCGGCGCGATGGACAGGACGGCGTGCAGACCGTAACAAGGGGCCGTTCGCAGCCTGGAAGCGCCCCGCCATGTCCGACGCCCGCCCTTCGCCCGCCCGCGCCGCGGCGCGCATCCTGCTGGAGACCCGGGCCGTCCTGATGCGCCCCGACGAGCCGTTCGTGCTGACCTCGGGCCGGATGAGCCCGGTCTACGTCGACTGCCGACGGCTGATCTCATTCCCGCGCGCCCGTGCCGCGCTGATGGACATGGCGGTCGACCTGCTGGCGCGCGACGCCGGCGTCGAGGCGTTCGACGCGGTCGCCGGTGGCGAGACCGCCGGCATCGCGTATGCCGCCTGGATCGCCGACCGGCTGGCGCTGCCGATGCTGTATGTCCGCAAGCAGCCCAAGGGGTTCGGCCGCAACGCCCAGATCGAGGGCACGTTCCGCGACGGCGACCGGGTGCTGCTGGTGGAGGACCTGGCGACCGACGGCGGGTCTAAGCTCAACTTCGTCCACGCGCTGCGCGCCGCCGGCGCGGAGGTGGCGCACTGCCTTGTCGTCTTCCACTACGGCATCTTCCCCCAGGGCATCGCCGCGCTGACCGCCGATGGCGTGGCCCTGCACGCGCTGGCCACCTGGCACGACGTGATCGACGAGGCCGAGGCGTCCGGCTACTTCGCCGCCGACGGCCTGGCGGAGGTCCGCGCCTTCCTTGCCGACCCGGCCGCGTGGTCGCAGGCGCACGGCGGCGAGGAGATGTGAGTGGCGGCGGCCGGTCGCGGGGCCATCGCGAGCCTGAATCCGCCCGGCGGCATACCTAAGACGCGATACCTTGGCAGACCATGGTAGAGCACAGTCACTTACTTACCGAACCAGGCCGTCGAGCGACCGCTGGTTCCCGCGCGAACGCAGGCCTTGCAGGCTCGTGCGGAGAGCGGCCTTTCGCTACGGCAGCCGTCCGGCGAGGTCGTCGCAGATCTGCTGCCGCCTGAAATTGTCGAACGGCGACAGCTCGCAGCCTTCGGTATCCAGGACGACGTCATCGACGGATATCGTCAGGAAGACTTCGCGCAGGTGGCGGGCGCGGAACGCCTCGCCGGCCCCGGCCTCGATATGGCGCCTGGCCGCCGCCTCGTCGGCATAGGCGGCTTCGAAATACCTGAAGATTCCGTCGCCGAGTGCCGATTCGTAGAGATCTTCGAACAGCACGACATACACCGGCAGTCGCCCGCCGGGCGCCGACAGGACGCGCTCGAACACCGGGCCGCCGCGCCGCGCGTTCGCCGTGTCCGGCTCGGGAGGGTCGGCCACATGGCAGTCGGCCGGCGGTGGAAAGCCGACAGGCAGTGGCGGCAGGCGGTCCTTCAGGTCGTCGAACGCAAAGGGATCGGCCTTGTGTTGCCGGTACGCCTTCTGATGGTACCAGTCCCAGGCCTCGGTTCCGGCCGGGCAGAACTCCCAGCGGCGGCGTCCGCCCAACCAGCAGCGATAGACCCCTCCGGCGCCGACCGGTCCGCAGAACCCCAGGATCAGGTCGTCGCTGCGATACCAATCGATCTCGCGGCCTTGGTCCGGCTCATCGCGAGGAGACTCCGGCCGCGGCGGTCCGCCTACGCTCGGCCCTCCTCGAATCGGTTTGTCACCCACGGGCAATCCCAGATGGTTGTCGAAGCGGCGTCGGCACCGAAATCGACCCCGCAGACGACGATCATACCCCAATTGAACGGCTTGGACTCGCCGGTCGCCCAAGGCCGGACCCGGCCTCGCCCACACCGGTTGACAGCGGCCGCCGCCGGGACGCTAATCGCCCGACGACAGCCCGCCCGCGCCCGCGCCCGGCGCGCTCACCGCACAGGAGAGGGTTCATGCTTGCCAATCGGTTGTCCGCCGTCGTGGCCGCCGCCATCGTCTTCGCCGCCGCCGGTCCGGGCCCCGCCGCCGCGCAGGACGATCGCACCTTGACGATCGGCGTCTCGCAGTTCGCGTCCACGCTGCATCCCAGCATCGAGGCGGCGGTGGCGAAATCGATCGTGCTGGACATGGCACGGCGGCCGTTCACCACCTTCGACGCCAATTGGGAGCTGATCTGCATGCTGTGCACCGAGCTGCCGACCCTGGAGAACGGCCTGGCGGTGCTGGAGCAGACCCCTGACGGCAAGGACGGCATCGCGCTGACCTACACCATCCAGCCCGGCGCGACCTGGGCCGACGGCACGCCGCTGACCACTTCGGACGTCGAATTCGCCTGGCAGGTCGGCCGCCATCCGCAGTCGCCGTTCGACAATATCGAGCTCTACCGCCAGATTTACGCGATCGACATCGCCGACGCCCGCACCTTCACCCTGCACGTCGACAAGGTCGAGTTCGACTACAACGGGATCAACGACCTGCGCGTCCTGCCGGCGCACCTGGAGCGGCCGATCTTCGAGTCCGACCCGGTGGAGTACCGCAACCGCACCCTGTACAACACCGACCCGACCAACCCCGGCCTGTTCTTCGGCCCGTACAAGATCGTCGAGATCGAATCCGGCGCCTTCATGGTGTTGGAGCCGAACGATACCTGGTACGGCGATCCGCCGTTCTTCCAGCGCATCGTCGTGCGCACCATCGAGAACACCGCGGCGATGGAGGCCAACCTGCTGTCGGGCTCGATCGACATGATCTCGGGCGAGCTGGGCATCACCATCGACCAGGCGCTGGCCTTCCAGCAGCGCCACGGCGACGCCTACAACATCATCTTCCAGCCCGGGCTGATCTACGAGCACATCGACATGAACCTCGACAACCCGCTGCTGCAGGACGTGCGCGTGCGCCGGGCGTTGCTGTACGCCCTCGACCGCGAGGCGCTGGTCGGGCAGCTGTTCGAGGGCCACCAGCCGGTCGCCACGACCAGCGTGTCGCCGCTGGACTGGGTCTACGACGAGGGCGTCCGGCACTACGGCTACGATCCCGACCACGCGCGCGCGCTGCTGGACGAGGCCGGGTTCAGCGAGATCATCGACGGCGTGCGCCACAACGCGGCCGGCGAGAAGCTGATGTTCGTGTTCATGACCACCGCCGGCAACCGTACCCGCGAGCTGGTGCAGCAGGTGCTGCAGTCGCAATGGAACGAGGTCGGCATCGAGACGGTGATCCGCAACGAGCCGGCTCGGGTCTATTTCGGCGGCACCCTGTCGGAGCGCAATTTTACCGGCTTGGCGATGTTCGCCTGGGTCTCGTCGCCGGAGAACGTGCCGCGGACGACGCTGCACACCGACCACATCCCGACCGCGGAGAACAACTGGGCGGGGCAGAACTACACCGGCAACAGCAACGCCGCGATGGACACGCTGATCGAGGCGACCGAGGTCGAGCTCGACCGCGACCGGCGCCGCGAACTGTGGCGCTGGATCCAGGCGGTCTACGCCGAGACCCTGCCGGTGCTGCCGCTGTACTACCGCGCCAACCCGTATATCCTGCCGACCTGGCTGGAAGGCGTGGTGCCGACCGGGCACCAGTACGGCACCAGCCTGTGGGTCGAGAACTGGCACCGGCGCAGCGGATCGTAGCGGCGGGCCGACGACCGATGGCGGCCGCAATTTGGCCAGTGCGCCCGGCGCCCGCACGGCCCGGGCCGAGGGAGCCCACGCTTCAGCAGTCTCGACATGAAGGTCGGGGCGGGTCCGCACTTCGCTCGCGCCTCATGCTGAGCTTGTCGACGCATCCTTCGACAGACCCAGGATGAGGGCGGCGGCGGATTGAGCGGGAGCCCTCATGCGGAGCCTGTCGACGCATCCTTCGACAGGCTCAGGATGAGGGCGGCGGCCGAATGAGCGGGAGTCCTCATGCTGAGCTTGTCGAAGCATGACGACCATTAGCAAGACGAACCGCCCCGCCCGGTCCCGCCACGCCATGACCGCCGCGTGACCCGCTTTCTGGTCAACCGGCTGCTGCAGGCGATCGTCGTGCTGGCGGTGATGAGCTTCGTCATCTATGGCCTGATCGGGCTGATGCCGGGCGACCCGATCGACATAATGATCAGCTCCAATCCCGAGCTGACGCCGGCCGACGGCGAGCGCCTGAAGGCGCTGTACGGCCTCGACCAGCCGATCTTGCGGCGCTATCTCAACTGGCTGTCGGCGGCGCTGGAGGGCGACTGGGGGTATAGCCGGATCCACGCGGTGCCGGTGATGGAGGTGCTGCTGCCGCGGCTCGGCAACACGCTGTGGCTGCTGGGCGGCGCCCTGGTGCTGGCGCTGGCGATCGCCTTGCCGGTCGGCGTCTATGCCGCGGTGCGGCCCTATACGCCGCTGGACACCGCGGTCAACCTGGTCTGCTTCGGCGGCATCTCGGTGCCGCCGTTCTGGCTGGCGCTGATGCTGATGATGCTGTTCGCGGTGTCGCTGGGCTGGCTGCCGGCCGGCGGCATGCGCACGGTCGGCGGCGGCGGCCTGGCCGATCGCGCCCAGTTCCTGGTGCTGCCGATCATGACCCTGACACTGGTCAGCGTCGGCGGGTACACCCGCTATGTCCGCGCCGCGATGATGGAGCAGCTGCGCCACGACTACGTCCGCACCGCCCGCGCCAAGGGCGTCCGCGACCACACGGTGATCTGGGGCCACGCCCTGCGCAACGCGCTGATCCCAGTGGTGACGATCGTCGCGCTGGATTTCGGCACGCTGTTCAACGGCGCGCTGATCACCGAGACGATGTTCTCCTATCTCGGCATGGGCAAGCTGATCTACGACTCGATCCTGGGCAACGACTTCAACGTGGCACTGGTCGGCCTGCTGTTCGCGACCCTGACGACGCTGGTCGGGAACTTCCTGGCCGATGTCGGCTACGCCGCGCTGGACCCGCGGATCTCGTTCGGCGAGGCGCGGGTATGAGCGCGCCGACCCCTGCCGCCGCGTCGGAGGACTATCACGGCGCCGGATCGCCGGCGCGGCTGCGCTGGCGCCGCTTCCTCGACCACCGCGTGGCGGCGGCCAGCGGCGTCGTCCTGCTGATGCTGGCCATCCTGGCCCTGGCGGCGCCGCTGATCGCCGCCTGGCTGGGGCTCGACGTCACGCGGGTCGACCTGTTCAACCGCTTCGCGCCGCCGTTCGCGGCGCACCTGCTGGGCACCGACGAGCTGGGCCGCGACCTCCTGCTGCGGCTGCTGTTCGGCGGCCGGGTGTCGCTGGCGGCGGGGCTGGTCGCGGCGCTGGTCGCGGCGGTCATCGGCACCGTGATCGGCGTCGCCGCCGGCTATTACGGCGGCCGGCTGGACGCCGCGCTGATGCGCTTCACCGACGGGATCATCGCCCTGCCGCTGCTGCCGCTGCTGATCATCCTGGCGGCGATCGACCTCGACAAGCTGCCGCTGCCCGACGGCTGGGCGCAGTCGGGCTCGGTCAGCCTCTACCGCATCATCTTCATCATCGCGGTGCTCGGCTGGACGACCGTGGCGCGACTGGTGCGCGGTGCCACGCTGAGCATCCGCCAGCGCGAATTCGTCAAGGCGGCGGTGGCGCTGGGCGCCGGCGATCTGCGCATCATGGCGGTCCACATCCTGCCCAGCGTGGCGTCGCCGATCGTCGTCGCCACGACGCTGTCGGTCGGCAACATCATCCTGCTGGAATCGGTCCTGAGCTTTCTCGGCTTCGGCATCCAGCCGCCGGTGCCGAGCTGGGGCAACATGCTGACCAACGCCCAGGAGATGATCTGGTCGGCGCCCCAACTGGCAGTCTATCCGGGACTGCTGATCTTCGTCACCGTGATCGCCTTCAACTTCCTGGGCGACGGCCTGCAGGACGCGCTCGACCCCAGGGCCATCCCCAAGCGGCGCTGACCGGCCGCCGGCGCACCCGTCACGACCGACTAACGAGGATCACTGCGGCTACCCCGCACTTCTCACACTGGCTACGGTCTGCGCGGCCGGTGTGAGAAGTGCGGGCTAGAGCCTGGAAAAGCGAACTGGCGCATCGTGATACTGCACCAGCCGCACCGCGTAGGGCGCGGTAATCCCCTGGGTCACGATCGCGCCGTCGGGCGGTGTCGTCTCGTGAATCTGCGCCACCACGTCGCCGCCGATCAGGGCGACCTCGCGGAAGTTGACGGTGTAGCCGCCGCTCGGCCGACCGGCGAGAAAGACGCCCAGCCCCATGGCGCCCTCGGGCAACGCGCCCGGCGGATCCTGGCCGACCAGCTGCCACAGCACGCGCCAGCTGCGCTCGTCGCGGGCGGTCACCAGGATATCCATCATCGCCGCGCTGCGCGCGCCGAACCAGTCGCGGCGACCGTCGATGGCGGGCGCCAACGCCAGCGGCTGCGCGACTTCCGCCGGCTCCGCCGCCGCCTCCCGCTCGGGCTCGGCCACTGCCTCCGCCCCCTCGCCATCGGCGCCCAACATCGAGGCGTCGCAAGCGGTCACCAGCAGAACGGCAGCGCCCAAGGCAAGTCCTTTGAAGATCGCGATCATATCGCTCAATCCGCCCGCTTGAGTTGGGTTTCGACCATCGTCGCGAAGAAGCTGGCACCGACCGGCAGGATCTCGTCGTTGAAGTCGTAACGCGGGTTGTGGACCATGCAGCCGCTGGGCCCACCTGCCTGTCCGAGCCAGAGATAGGCGCCCGGCCGCCGCTGCAGCATGAACGAGAAGTCCTCCGCCCCCATCACCGGATCCTCGCCGCCGTGGACCTTGTCGTCACCGACCACCAGTCCGGCGACCCGGGCGGCAGTCGCCGCCTGCTCGGCGTGATTGACCGTCGGCGGATAGCCGCGCCGGTATTCGTACGAGATCTCGGCGCCGAACGCCGCTGCGATGCCGCGGGCGATGCGCTCCAGCCCCAACTCGATCATCGTCTGGGTCTCCGGCTTGAAGGTGCGGACGGTGCCGCACAGCCAGCCGTCTTCGGCGATCACGTTGTAGGCGCTGCCGACATGGACCTGGGTGACGCTGACGACGGCCGAGTCGAGCGGGTCGGCCTGCCGGCTCACCAGGGTCTGAAACGCCATGACCATCTGTGCCACCATCACTACGGGATCGTTGGCCAGGTGGGGCATGGCGGCGTGGCCGCCCTGCGCCGCGATCCCGACCTCGAACTGGTCGGCAGCGGCCATGATCGGCCCCGGCGCCACCGCGATCTCGCCGGCCGGCAGTTTCGGCCAGTTGTGGGCGCCGTACACCTCGTCGCAGGGAAAGCGGTCGAACAGCCCCTCCTCGACCATCCTCTGGCCGCCGCCCGCGCCCTCTTCCGCCGGTTGGAAGATGAAATGCACCGTGCCGTCGAAATTGCGCGTTTCCGCCAGATACTTCGCCGCGCCAAGCAACATGGTGGTGTGGCCGTCATGGCCGCAGCCGTGGAACTTGCCGGCGTGCCGCGACTTGTGCGGAAAGTCGTTTTCCTCCGTCATTGGCAGCGCATCCATGTCGGCGCGCAGACCGATGGTCCTGCCGCTCGCCGACCCGTCGCGGCCCTTCAGCACGCCGACCAGCCCCGTCTTGGCGATGCCGCGATGGACCTCTATTCCCCATTCCTGCAGCTTTTCGGCGACCAGGTCCGATGTGCGAACCTCTTCGAACGCGATCTCCGGATGGGCGTGGATGTCGCGCCGCCATTCGG
This sequence comes from Alphaproteobacteria bacterium, assembly GCA_036445335.1. Lineage (GTDB taxonomy): Bacteria > Pseudomonadota > Alphaproteobacteria > DSM-16000 > Inquilinaceae > JAZFQW01. The sequence continues at coordinate 7,722 of JAZFQW010000128.1, forward strand.
TCATATCCTCTTTCATGGCGGCGATGGAGTTGATGATTGGCATGTCGCGTCGGTTCCTGTTCGGGGGGGGTCGATAGGCGCTTACTGTGCCTTGCGATGTATCGTGCGGCAACTGCCAGTTCACGCCGCCACCGCCGGCGCATCTCGGGCGCTTCCCCGGCACTCCGGCAGAGGCATCCAACCGCTAGAGTTCGATCGGTCGCGCCGGCGGCAACTTGTCCAGGTTGGCGTCGATCGCCCGGGCGGTCGGCAGGCTTTCCTGGGCGCCCAGGGCAAGGCAGGCAAGCGCCGCCCCGACGGCGGCGCGACGCAGCGCCCCGGAAAGGTCGAACCCGCCATCCAACGCGGCCGCCAGCACACCGGTAAAGGCGTCGCCGGCGCCGGTGGTGTCGACCGGCTCGATCGGCATGGCATCGACCGCCAGCACCCGGCCGTCCGTCGCGGCCATCGCCCCGTCGCCGCCCAGAGTCACGACGCAATCGACGCCGGCGGTCCGGCTGATCGCCTGCGCCGCCCGCCCCGGGCCGTCCGTGGCCAGCCCCAAGGTGTCGGCCACCGCTAGGGCCTCCAGTTCGTTGACCACCAGCACGTCGACCGCCTCCAACGCCGCGCGGGGAACCGGCGCCGCCGGGGCGACGTTCAGCACGCTGCGCCCACCGGCCGCCCTGGCGGCGTCGATCACCGCCCAGTTTTCCGCCGGCGGCACCTCCATTTGCAGGACGATCGTGGTCTGGGGTCCAAGCATCCCGGCGGGAATGAGATCGCCGGCGACGGCCAGGTTGGCGCCACTGGCCACGGCGATGGAGTTCTCGCCGTTCGTATCGACGCAAATATACGCGACCCCGGTCGGCCGGTCGGAGACGGCCACGCCGGCCGTCGCCACCCCGTGGGCGCGCAGATTGTCGATCAGGCGGCGGCCGAACTCGTCGGCGCCGACCCGCCCGACCATGGCCACGTCGGCGCCGGCGCGCGCCGCGGCGACGGCCTGGTTGGCACCCTTGCCGCCGGGCTTGGTGACGTAGTCGTCACACAACACGGTCTCGCCCGGCCGCGGCAGCGACGGCACGGTCAGTACCAGATCCATATTGAGCGAGCCGAAGACGACGATCATGGCTGATGATCATAGCGCGATGCCGCCGCGGTGCCAGCGCCGG
>JAZFQW010000129.1:0-2366 GCA_036445335.1 Alphaproteobacteria bacterium
ACAGCGTCAAGGCGGAATGGGCCATGCTCTGCACCGCCCACAACCTCCTCAAGCTGGCAAAGGCCGGCTGACCGGCGCGCAAACCACTCCGGCTGACCGACACCGAGCGACCACCCAGTCCCACAACTCGGCCAGACGCCGAACCCAAGCGCTTACACAGACAGGCTCCTAGGGCAGCCGGTCGAGGTGCCGCAACAGCGGCGCAAGATGCGCCTCGAAGCGTCGCCAGCGCCCGACCGACGTCGAATAGATCGGTCGGCGGACCTGCGTCGCGCTGGCGGTCCGAACCGGCCGGGCGCTGTCATGGAACCTCAGGCACGCGGCATCCCAGGGCAGGTCGCAATGCGCGATCAGCCGCCGGGCGGCGCCCCCGGCGTCGGCCACGACGTCCTCGTAGTCGATCTCCAGGACGCGTCCCGGCAGCACGCGCCGCCAATGCTCAATCAAGCCGCGGTAGAGCCGGTAGTAGCGGCCCAGGTCGTCGAGATCGTAGCTAAAGGCCTGGCCGCCGCCGAACTGCTGCTGATAGCAGGACAGGCAGGTATCCGCCGGGTCGCGCCGGCAATGGATGATACGGGCGTTCGGCAGGATCGCGGCGATCAGGCCGATGCGCAGGAAGTTCGACGGCATCTTGTCGACGACCCGGTCGGCGTCGGGATCGACGGCGCGCACCGCGTCGACGTAGGCACGGCCCATCGCGGCGCGGTCCGCTTCCGTCAGCGCGGCCAGCCCGCGGACGGCCTCGGCGGGGTCGGTGGCACCGCTGACGCCGCGCGCGATTCGGCTCAGATCGCGCAGCTCGCCGGCGGCGGTGACCATCGGGTGGCTGCCGAGGATCTGCTCGACCAGGGTCGTGCCCGACCGCGGCATGCCGACCACGAACACCGGGACGGTCGACGGATCGCCGGTGCCGTCGCGCGAGGCCGCGAAGTCCTCGTCGAACACATCGGCGATCGTGGTGAATAGCGCCTCCTGACGCGCGATATCGAACGGCACGAGCCGGCGCATCAGCGCGTTGCCGCGGTTCAGGTGGCGACTCGCGTCGTCGTATCGGCCGGCATCCTCTAGCGCCTTGGCCAGGGCGAAATGCAGGTCGATCCGCTGGCGCACCGGCCGCTCGTCGAGGCGGGTGGCGAGCCGCTCCATCGCCGCCAGATCGCCGTCGCCGGCGTCGAATCGCTTGATGTCCGCCAGCTCGAAATAGGCCAGCGCGCAGCCCGGGTCGATCGCCAGCGCCCGGCGGACCGCGCGCTCGGCATCGCTCATGCGCCCCTGCTGCAGCAGCAGCCTGGCGCGCTGGCAGTGCAGGGCCGGGTCGTCGGGCCGAAGCCGCAAGGCGCGGCAGAGCGCCTGCCCGGCATCGTCCAGGCGGCCGATCCTGGCCAGCGCCGTCGCCAGGTTGCCGTGCGCCTCGACCAGCGAGGGCGCTAGCTCGACCGCGCGGCGGCACGCCGACACCGCCGCCTCCGGATCGCCCAGGTCGTTGAGGGTGAGCCCCAGATTGCCGTGCGCTTCGGCATAGTCGGGATCGCGCGCGAGGGCCTTCCGGTAAGCCGCCGCCGCATCCTCGAGACGGCCGAGGTCCCGCAGCGCATTGCCGAGATTGTTGTGCCCCGCGGCCAGGTCGGGGTCGAGCTCGAGGGCGCGGCGGTACGACGCCACCGCCGCCTCCGGCCGGCCGCCGGCCTTCAGCGCGCTGCCCAGATTGACATGGGATTCCGGGGCGTCCGGAACATGGCGGAGGGCCCGTCGATAGGCCGTCGCCGCCGCATCGGGCCGGCCCGCCCGCATCGCCGCGACGCCCTGCCGGAAGTACGCCGCCGCGGCACGGCGCGCGTCGCCGCCGGATTTCGCGCCGGGCCCGGTGATCGGACGGCGTTTGCCGCCGGCGCGGCGCTGCTTGCGGTTCATGCGGTCGGTTTCGGCCTCGTCGATGGGCCAGAGCACAGCGTGATCGCGTGCCCGGGCGCCGGGCGCAATCGCGCAGCTACTAGTGGGCTGGCTGTGTGACGTCGAGGCCGAGCGCCGGAATAGTCGCGATTGCCGTGTGTGTCTTGCCCATGGGTGCCTTCCTTGACGGGCGAGTCGTACGCGCGGTACGCCCCGGAAGACACTCGCGGGACGCGGCCAAATCCTCCCCCTTGCGGCGCATGACGGCGACGTGATCCCCGTCTAAGGACTGCCGGCACGGACCGGGGCCGCGGGGAGTGACGCGACCCCGGCCAGGCGCACAGATAAGCGGCGCCTTCTGTTCGTGTCAGGCCGCTTCCGTCTTTTCCCCGCTGCCGGCGCCCGCCAGTTCGAGCGACACCGGCGTCGGATTGCTGAGGATGTCGAGCACCGGGCAGTGCCGGTCGACGGCGTCC
>JAZFQW010000130.1:0-7078 GCA_036445335.1 Alphaproteobacteria bacterium
TCCAGCACCCAAGCGGGACATCGCCGCGCGGCAAAGCGATGGACGGCGAGCCGGCGTTGCAATGTCGAGCCTTCGCGCGCCAGTGATGCATCGATAGGACCAATTCCGCTTACCCGCGGCTCACCGCCGGGCGAGGGCGAACCGGCGGCGACCGGCCCGCCGCTACCCGGCGGGAAAGCCGCGCCAGATGTCGTCGTCATCGGCCGGCGCGGGCGCCGGCTGCAAGGACCGGTCTTTCAGTGCCTTCAGCAGCAGCACCGGATCGAACGGCTTCGTCAGTACCCCGGTGACGGACATGTCGCGCAGCATGTCGAGGGCGTCCAGCTCTTCCATGGAATGGCCGGTGACGATGATCGTCGGCAACGAGCGGCCCAGTCGCTTGAGCTCCAGGTAGACCTCCAGGCCGCTCAGCTCGGGCATCTGGAGATCGAGGGCCATCACGTCGATGCCGCCGGCCAGGACCCGCTCAAGCGCCTCCCGGCCAGTGCCGGCGATGCAGACTTCGTAGCCTTGCTTCTTCAGGATGGCCCTGACGCTCTCGCAGAAGAATGGATCGTCGTCGGCGATCAGGACCATGCCTTCGGGTTTGATCTCCTCCAGCTTGGCGAGCAGAATCTCGATGGCCAGCGGCTTCTGCAGGACGCCGAGGGCGCCGTCGTCGACCGCCTCGGTCAGCAGTTCCTGGACCGCGTAGCCGGTCATCATGACAACCTTGGCGGACGGCTTGATCTTGCGGATCTCCTGGAAGGTCTCGACGCCGTTCATGCCCGGCATCATGACGTCCATGAACGCGACGTCGAAATCCCGCTCGTTGGCCATCTTGATGGACTGCCGGCCGTCGAAGGCGAGCTCGACCTCGTGGCCGGCCATCTCCAGGACCGCCGCCAGACCCTCGGCGAAGTCGCGGTCGTCGTCGACGATGAAGACCTTCATGGCTATCGCTTCGCTGCGCCGCCGTCGCCCGTCGATGGCGTCGGCAAGACCTATCAGCACCGACTTAACGATATCTGAAGGCTGGAGGGGTACGCCGCGTGCGACGTCACCTTAATCGGCAGGGCGCGGCACCCGACCGCCGGCGCCGGGAAACGGGGCATGGAAGGGATCGACCCGAAGGCCGCCGAGTTGAGGGCCATCGACATCGTCGAAAAGCGCGCCTGGCCGCACGGCCCGGTCTGTCCGCATTGCGGCGGCAGTGCCAGGATCTATCGCATAACCGGCAAGAGCGCCCGCCTGGGGCTGCGCAAATGCGGCGCCTGTCGCAGGCAGTTCACGGTCCGCGTCGGCACCATCTTCGAGGGCTCGCATATCCCGCTGCACAAGTGGCTGCTGGCCATCTTCATGATGTGCACGTCGCAGACCGGGGTTAGCGCGGCCCAGCTCCAACGCAGCCTGGAGATCTCGTACAAGTCCGCCTGGCTACTGTGCCAGCGGGTGCGCCACGCCAAGGGCCAGGAGCCGTCGGTCGGCGCCGTCGTCGAGCGCGACCGCCGCTGACCGGACCGGGGCGGCAGAGAGACGAGAAGGCTTGCGCCCGCGCCTCCCATCGGCGGCAGACGCGAATCGGCGCCCGGATGAGTGCAGGATGGCGCCCGCGACGGTCGCGGGATTGCGCGATGCCGGTCGGCACCGCGGTTCAGGGCGTCGACCGGCGCCGCGACCTTTTTCGCGATCGGGTCGGCTTGCGCTGCTTGAGCGGCTTGACTTTCACCAGGTATTCCAACGCCGCGTAGAACGACAGCGGGTGAAGGCTAACCGGCTTCGCCGCCGATTTGGGCTTGTCCACCGGCTTGCCCCCGATCCGTTAGGAGCCTGTCCGAGCAATGCTTACGGGCAGCACCGCGTTTTCAAGGGCTTGGGCTGGGATGGCGTCGCGTGGCGATGCCGGGCGCCTCGCGAGCGGCGCCGGACGACGTCCCCAGCCCTTGAAAACGCGGCCCCGCGGGTCGACCAGGGAGGCACACGCGCGGCGTCGTGGACGCTTGACGATGCGCCCGGCATCGCCGGCGCGCCCGCTCCTGACACCCGCGCCTCCCTGGTCGATGCTGCCCATAAGCATTACTCCGACAGGCTCCTAGCCCGGCTTTCACACTGGCCACGGTCGGCGCGCGATGGCGCGGCGCGGTCCGTGGCCAGTGTGTGAAATGCGTGTTAAGGACATCTGAATACTGTTCGTAGACTTCGCGAACCCACCCGGTTCCAGGCGCGGACGAGCCCGCCCTGCGGCCCGCAGTGGCCGGGACTCTGCGTCGGCGAACGCTCTAATGGAAATCACCTCTACCGCTCGGAACGGCGCGACGGGCCGGCGCGCGCATAGAGATCCAGCATCGCGGCGCAGACCGATGCGTCGCCGAAGCCGGGCGGCACAAGCAGTCCGTTCAAGCCGGGTCGGAACACGTCGCTGCAGCCCGGCACGTCGCTGGCGACGGCGCCGCGCAGACCATGGCCAGTATGAGACGTGCGGATTTGATCGCGAAGCCGCGGCGGTCATGGTCGAAGCCGATGACGTCCTCCTCGTCGATGTCGTCGGCCGCGCAGGCTTCGATCCAATCGGCCATCGCCATACTCTCTTGATTTCGGCTATTCGGCGGCGACGCCGGCGGACTCGATATATGGCCGCGCGCCGGCGGGCAGCCGGCGGCGGACGAAATGGGTCGGGTCCCTCATCTGACGCAGGAGCGCGGGAACGATTTCGCGATAGCTCTCCCACAGACCGTTGCTGGCAGGCGGGCAGTCGTCCTTGATCTCCGCGTGTAGCGCCGGCAACGCGTGATAGGGCACCATCGGCAACAAGTGGTGCTCGATGTGGTAGTTCATGTTCCAGTAGAGGAACCGCAGGACGGGGTTCATGTAGACAGTGCGGCTGTTCAGTCGGTGGTCAAGCACGTCCTCGGCGAGGCCGCCATGCTGGGTCAGGCCGAACACCAGGTGCAGCCAGGTTCCGTAGAGGCGCGGCAGGCCGACGAGCATGGCCGGCAGGATGCTGCCGAGGGCGATGCACGACGCGGCCACCGCGGCGTAGATCGCCAGCCAGATGCGGGCGGTGCGGTAGACCCGATGCTGTTCCGTCTCGGGCACGAACGTGTTCTCTTCCGCGGTCAGCCGGCCAACGGCATGCAGTACGAACTTTGCCAGCGCGACCGGCACGTCCACGATGCCGAAGAAATTCAGGAGGATCCTGACGAGCCGCGGCGGCCGCATCGCCACGATCTCCGGATCGCGCCCGACGATCAGGGTGTCGGTGTGGTGTCGCGTGTGGCTCCAGCGCCAGACGGTTGGCTCGCGCATGATCATGAACGATGCGATCTGATAGACGACGTCGTTCATCCAGCGCGTCCTGAAGGCCGTGCCGTGGCCACATTCGTGCCAGCGCGAGTCGGAGGTCGAGCCATACAGCACGCCGTAGATCGCGAAGAACGGTAAGGCCAGCCAGCTGCCCCAGAAATAGGCGCCGAGGAAGCCGAAGCCGCCGAGGGCGGAGAACCAGATCAGGGTGTCGCGGATCGCCGGTCCGTTCTTGCGCTGCATCAGCTCTTTCATCCGCTTGCGCGGAATATCCAAATGGTACCACTCGGCGGATGCCAGGCCTTTCCGCTCCGCCAGCCTGGTCTCCAATCCGACGAGGCTGTAGTCGCGGGACTGAGTGTATGGTGCCATCACTGCTCCCCGTCTCAGGCCGACATCGTCTCGACGGTCCGCCCACCGTCGCGGATCACATGCTCCAGCTCGTCGGCGGTCATCTCGTCCTTCGTCACGTCGGTGATCTTCTCGCCGTTCTCCAGGATCACGACGCGGTCGGCGATGCGGTGCACCTGGAAGATGTCATGGGTGATGTAGATGACCAGCAGTCCCTGGTCGCGGAGCTGCTGCGCCAGCTCGTTTACGTGCGCGCGACTCTCGCGTCGCCGCCGCCAATTCCTCCCCGAGGCGCTGATAGAAATGCTGGCCGCCCTTCTGGAGCAGGAAGGTGAGCGTATGCCGCGGCAGGTTCTCGGCCAGCCGGCGCTCGATCAGGCCGGTCGCGTAGAAGCCGATCAGCCTGGCGGAGTCGAGCACGCGGCGCGCGGTGTCCTCTCGCACCCGATGCCGCTTGTTGAGCACGCGATCGACGGTCGCGACGCTTACCCCGGCAGCAGTCGCCAGATCGGCGATCGTCGGTCGCTTTGGCATCGGCGTATCCCGTCAGTGCCCGCATCAAATTTGCTACTGCGATTGCGATATTTTCTAGCATTCTGTGTCAATAATCCATCGCATTGAAAAGCCATAGGACCCTGGCTGCACTCTGACCCTGGCCTCGGTCTGCCCGGCGGCGGCGCGCAGACCGCGGCCAGCATGAGCGATGCGGGCCGGCCGCCCAGACCCTCGTCCCCGTGACGCACGCAGCGGACACCGCCAGCCCGTGGTCAGAGCGTCGCCTCACCATCCCGGGTGGAGAGCGATTCCTTGACCACCTGCGCCTTGTTCTCGAGGTGTCGCCGCAGGATGCGGCCCAGCTTCTCGCCCTCGCGCGCGCTCAGCGCCGCCAGGATCTCCTCGTGCTCGGCGACCGCCTGGTCCCAGCGGCTCTGCGACATGTTGGCCATGTAGCGGGCGCGCCGGATCCGCCCGGTCAGGCTGCGGTTCATTGTCGCCAGGGTGCCGTTGCGGGCGGCCAGCAGGATCGCGTCGTGAATCGCCTGGTTGAGCCTGAAGTAGGGCGCCAGCTCGCTGCGCCGGTGATGGAGCAGCATCTGGTAGTGCATGGCGCGGATCTCGGCGATCTCGTCCTCGGTGATGCGCTCGCACGCCAGCTTGCCGGCCAATGCCTCCAGCGTCGCCATCACCGGGAACACCTCGTCGATGTCGTCGATTGTCAGCACCGCGATGGTCGCGCCACGGTTCGGCGCCAGCACCACCAGCCCCTCCGAGCCCAGCACCTTCAGCGCCTCGCGCAGCGGCGTCCGCGACACGCCGAACCGCTCGCACAGCGCCTTCTCCGCGACCCGTTCGCCGGCCGCCAGATCGCCCTGGACGATCAGGTCGCGCAGCCGCTGCACCAGCTCGTCATGCAGCGACTGGCGGTGGATGCGGTCGGTAGGCTTGATCTCGATGCCGGTATCCACGTCGGACTCTCCCATCCGTCGACAATCTCTTAGGCCAGCGCGTCCCGGAGGACCAGGGCGGCATGCCGCGCCCGCCGCGGCGTCGCCGTTGCGATCTGCTGCCGGCACGATGTCCCGTCGGCGACGATCAGCGTGTCGGCGGCGGCGGCGCGGACGGCGGGCAACAGCGACAACTCGCCCATCGCGAGCGACACCGCGAGGGTCTCGGCGCCATAGCCGAACGCACCGGCCATCCCGCAGCACGACGACTCCACCGTTTCGACCTCGAGGCCGGGAATCAGCTTCAGCACGGCCTCGGTCGCCGCGACGGCGGCGAACGCCTTCTGGTGGCAGTGGCCGTGCAGCAGCGCCCGCTTTTGCGGCAACGGCTTGAGCGGCAGCGCCAGCCGGCCGGCCGCCGCCTCCGCCGCCAGGAACTCCTCCAGCAGCACTGCCTGGCGCGCCGCCCGCCCGGACTCCACGCCGGGCAGCAGGGCGGTGACCTCGTCGCGGAAGGTCAGCAGGCAGGACGGCTCGAGCCCGATGACGGCCGCGCCGCGTTCGAGGAACGGACCCAGCGCTGCGAGGCTGCGCCGGGCCTCGGCGCGCGCCTCGTCGACCAGCCCGACCGCCAGGAACGTGCGGCCGCAGCACAGCGGGCGCGCGCCGCCGTCGGTCGCCTGCGGAAAATGGACGCGGTAGCCGGCAGCGGTCAGGACCGCGACGGCGGCGTGCAGGGTGTCCGGCTCGAAATAGCGGTTGAAGGTGTCGCCCAGCAGGACCACCTCGGGCCCGTCCTCCGGCCCGACCGCCGCCTGCCGCGGCGAGAACGGCGCGCGCGACCAGCGCGGCAGCGGCCGGCGCGCGGCGAGGCCGAGCACCCGCTCGGTCAGCCGGGCCAGGCCCGGCACCCGGTCGCGCAGGTTGGCCACGACCGCCGCCCTGGCCAGCAGCGGCGCGTAGCGCGGCAGATAGCCGATCGCCCGGTCGCGCAGGGACAGCCCGTGCCGGCGGACGTGCTGGTGCAGCACCTCGATCTTCATCCGCGCCATGTCGACGCCGGTCGGGCACTCGCGACGGCAGCCCTTGCAGCCGACGCACAGCGCCATCGTCTCCTGCATCTCCGGCGCCGTCAGCGCGTCCGGCCCGAGCTGACCCGAGATGGCCAGGCGCAGGGCGTTGGCGCGGCCGCGGACGACGTGCCGTTCGTCGCGCGTCACGCGGTAGGACGGACACATGACGCCGGCGTCGAGCTTGCGGCAGGCGCCGTTGTTGTTGCACATCTCGACGGCACCGCCGAACCCGCCCCAGTCCGACCAGTCGAGCGCCGTCTCCGGGTGCCGGACGCGGTAGTCCGGCGGGTAGCGGAACAGGCTGCGGTCGTCCATCCTGGGCGGCCTGACGACGCGCCCGGGATTGAGCCGGCCGTCCGGATCGAAGGCGTCCTTGACGGCCTCGAACGCGCCGACCATGCGGGCGCCGAACATCGCCTCGTGGAACTCGCTCCTGGCGATGCCGTCGCCGTGTTCGCCGGAATGCGAGCCCTGGTAGTCGCGGACCATCGCGAAGGCCTCCTCGGCGATCGCCCGCATCTTGCGTACGTCGGCGTCGAGCTTGAGGTTCAGGATCGGCCGGACGTGCAGGCATCCGACCGACGCGTGGGCGTACCAGGTGCCGCGGGTCCCGTGCCGCTCGAAGATCCGCGTCAGGCGCGCGGTGTACTCCGCTAAGTCGTCCAGCGCGACCGCGCAGTCCTCGACGAACGAGATCGGCTTCCCCGCCGATTTCATCGACATGATGATGTTGAGGCCGGACTTGCGCACCTCGCCGATCGCCGCCTGGAACGCCGGGTCGACCGCCTCGACCACCGACCCGGGAAAGCCGAGATCGGCCATCGCCTCGTCGAGCCGCTCGAGGCGGCGCAGGTTCTCCGCCTGGTCGTCCTCGGCGAACTCGACCAGCAGCAGCGCCTCGGGCTCGCCCCTGACGAAGCGCTCGAC
>JAZFQW010000131.1:0-2535 GCA_036445335.1 Alphaproteobacteria bacterium
CGGACGTCGACGCGTTCCTGGCCAAGGGCTATCCGCCCTATTGGCTGTCCCTCGACACCGAGACCCAGGCGCGCCACGCCCGGCTGACCCGTCGGGCCGATCGCGAGCAGGGTCCGCTGACCATCGATACGCGGGTCGATCGCGGCCGCGCCATCACCGAGCTCACCATTTACACCGCCGACCATCCCGGCACCTTCGCGCAGCTGGCCGGGGCGCTGGCGGTGGCCGGCGCCAACATCGTCGGCGCCAAGATCTTCACCCTGACAACCGGCATGGCGCTCGACATCTTCACCCTCCAGGACGCCGCCCGCGGCGGCGCGTTCGACGCGCCGGAAAAACTGGCCCGCCTGTCGGTGCTGATCGACCGAAGCCTGACCGGCCGGCTGCGGCCGGCGCACGAGCTGCGCAAGCGCAAGTCGCCGTATCCCAGCCGCACCAGGGTGTTTCGCGTGCAGCCGCGGGTGCTGATCGACAACGAGGCCAGCCGGACCCACACCGTGGTCGAGGTCAACGGCCGCGACCGGCCAGGGCTGCTGTACGACGTGACCGGCGCCCTGACCGGCCTCAGCCTGCAGATATCCAGCGCCAAGGTGTCGACCTACGGCGAGCGCGCCGTCGACGTGTTCTACGTCAAGGACGTCTTCGGCCTGAAGATCACCCACGACGGCAAGCTGGCGCAGATGCGCGAGACGCTGCTGGCCGCGCTGGCCAATCACGACTGCCTGCCGGACCAGTTACCGGCCGACAAGGCCGGCGAGCGGCCGCAGCCGGGCGCCCACAAGCGCGCCGCCGCGCCGGGCCGCGCGGCTCCGAGCGGCGCCTAGCCCGCACTTCTCACGCTGGCCGGGCGCCTTCACGCCGCCACGAATCGACCCTACACAGCGCCACATGTCCCTGCTGCGCTCGATCGCCACGATCGGGTCGCTCACCATGGTCAGCCGTGTCCTCGGCCTAGTGCGCGACATCCTGATCGCCAACATAGTCGACAAGGCGATCACCGACGCGTTTTTCGTCGCGTTCAAATTCCCCAACCTGTTCCGCCGCCTGTTCGCCGAGGGGGCCTTCAACGCCGCCTACGTGCCGCAGTTCGCCAAGCGGCTTACCGGGCAGGGGCGCCAGGCAGCCCTGGTGTTCGCCGACCAGGTGGCCTCCGTGATGACCTCCTGGCTTCTGGTCTTCACCATCTCGTCGGTCGTCGCGATGCCACTGCTGATGTACGGCATCGCCTACGGTTTTACCGACGAGCCGGACAAGTTCGCGCTGACCGTCGAGCTGAGCCGCATCACCTTCCCCTATCTCATGTTCATGGCGCTGACGGCGATGCTGGCGGGTACGCTGAATTCCGTCGGCCGCTTCGCCGCCGCCGCTGCCGCGCCGATCGTGCTGAACATCGTGCTGATCTCGTCGCTGCTGTTGCTCACCGCCGGGGTCTTGACCCTGCCGGGCCATGCGCTCGCCTGGGCGGTGGCGATTGCCGGAGCGGGACAACTCGCCTGGGTGGCCGCGGCGTGCGGGCGGCACGGCGTCATGCTGCACCTGCCGAGACCGCGCCTGTCGCCAGACGTGCGCCGCCTGTTCCGGATCATGGTGCCGGCGGTGATGGGCTACGGGGTGGTGCAGATCAATATGCTGATCGACATGTTTCTCGCCACCCTGCTGCCCGAGGGCTCGGTGTCGTATCTGTTCTACGCCGACCGGCTGAACCAGCTTCCCCTGGGGGTGATCGGCGTTTCGGTCGGGGTCGCGCTGCTGCCGACGATGACCCGGCAGCTGCGCGCCGGCGCGACCGAGGCGGCCGCCGACAGCCAGAACCGGGGCATCGAGATCGCCCTGGTGCTCGCCGTGCCGGCCACCGCGGCGCTGATCGTGATCGCCGACCCGATCATCTCGGTGATATACCAGCGCGGCAGGTTCACCCCGGGGATGACCGACGCCACGGCGGCGGCGCTGATGGCGTTCGCCGTCGGACTGCCGGCCTATGTCATGCAGCGCGCCCTGACGCCCGGCTTCTTTGCGCGCGAGGACACGGTGACGCCGGTCAAGATCGCGATCGTCGTCGTCGTCGCCAACGTCGCTCTGGCGGTGGTGTTGATGCAGTTCCTGCAGCATGTCGGAATAGCGCTGGCGACCGGATTGACGGCGTGGCTGAACGCCGGCCTGCTCGGCTATGTCCTGCACCGCCGGGGATATCTGGTGATTGACCGGCGCCTGAAGCGCAGGCTGCCGCGCATCATCGTCTCCACCCTGGCCATGGCAGGCGCCGTCTGGTGGGCGGCCGATCGGATGGCGGCGCAGCTTGCCGGGCCGTGGTGGCTGCAGATCCCGGCCCTTGCGGCGCTCGTCGGTCTCGGCGCGGCGCTCTACTTGGGCCTCGCCCACGTGACCGGCGCGGCGCGGCTCGGCGAGCTGAAGACGGCGTTCAGGAAATAGCTAGTACCCACCATCATGGATGGATGACACGCATGACGGCCATGCAGCCCCTTCGGCCAGGAGCGTGGTCCGCCGCGATGCGGCGCATCGCAAGTGCCGCGCGAC
>JAZFQW010000132.1:0-2784 GCA_036445335.1 Alphaproteobacteria bacterium
TTCTCGGCCCGGTCCAGCTCCAGACCCGCCGCGCCGCCGCCGATCAGCCCGAAATCGCCGATCCGCTCGTCCGACCCGACGCCCTGGAAGATGAAGGCGGCGCGCGGGTCGAAGCTGTCCGGCTGGCGGACGTAATAGGACGACAGATCGAACCCCTGGGCGGTGAATCCGGTGCCGGTGACGACGTTCGGCGGCCGGCCGATGCGCCGCCACAACCCGCCGAACTCGCCGGTGAAGCTGTGGTGGTACTCGCCGGGCTCGGCCTCCCAGGTGCGGATGCCGTCCTCGGCGCGGCGCACCTCCATCACGCCCGGTGCGTCGGCATGCCAGGCGATCCGCCAGTACCAGCCGTTGGCGCCGAGATACATCAGCCGCCCGCCGCCGTCGAGATAGGCCTTCATGGCGTCCCACATGCGCGTGGAATGGTATTCCGGGTGGGTGCCGGTCAGGATCGCGCGATAGGGCTTCAGCAGCGCCGCGCCTTCGGCGTGCAGGTCCTCGTCGGTGATGACGTCGCAGGCGAACCCCTTGTCGTCCAGCCAGTCGATCAGGTGGGTGTCGGCGTTGAACTGCCACAGGCCGGAGCCGGCGCCGCCCAGCCACGAGCTGTATTTCGGCCGCATGTTGAGAATCGGCCTCAGCCGCGAGGAATGGCACACGCCGCTGCCGTCGGCGTGCTTGTCGTAGCAGGCCAGGCCATATTCGCGGTGCTGGTCGATGAACATGTCACCGGACTGCAGCTCGATCAGCCGGCCGATGAGCATCTCCGCGGCCCGCCCGTCGACCGAGTTGTGGTCGTTGGCGTAGGCGAGATAGCTGGCGGTCGGCATCAGGAAGGCGATGTCGGCGGTGGCCGTGCCGCGCGGCGGCCGCACCGCGAACGGCATGTAGTCCTCGTGCGCGCCGTCCTCCGACGCGACGTGGGCGCAATAGACCCCGCTGGGCGTGTCCGCCGGCACCGTCCAGGCGAAGTCGACCTCCCAGCCGGCGTCGTACAGGTCGTCCTCGCGGAAATGGATCGCGCCGTACTGCTCGGGCGCGCGGGTCCAGTTCATCTCGTCGCCGGTCCAGTTCCACCCCTTCATCGCCCGCGCCGGCAGGTTGACGCAGCTTCCGTGCAGCCCGTTGGGCCCGGTGTCGACGACGCGCCGCGACCGAATCTCGCGGGCGAAGTCCCAGGCCGCGACCACTCCATCGGCGGTGCTGCCCGGCGCGAACAGCGCCTCCATCTCCGCCGCCGTCATCGCCTGGCCGAAGATCCTCGGGCCGTCGATCTTACCGTTGTAGTGGAACAGGGTGGGCCGCCGGCCGCCGGCCGCCGCCGCGAACGCCGCCGCCAGGGTCAGCGGCGCGTCGGTGTCGCCCGGCAGCACCGCGACCGGCCGGGTGACCGTGGCGTCGTGGTCGGTCAGCGCGTGCCGGACCAGCGGCCGCTGGATCACCGTGACCGTGCCGTCGGCGGCGTCGAGGCTGGCCGCCGCCAAGTACCAGTGGCGCGACAGCATCGACTTGGCCGTCGCGACGGTGGCAGTGGCGCCGTCGCCGTCGGACAGTGCCAACGCCACGCCGCCATCGTCGATGCACAGCGCGAAGCCGGCGCCGCCGTCGGCGCCCTTGACGATGATCGCCTGCCGCCCCCTGTCCGGCGTCGTCGGCCAGATCATCGCCGCCAGGGTGAAGCTGGCCAGGCCGTGCAGCACCGGGTGGTCGGGCACCACGACGTACGACCCGGCGTCGATCTCCTGCCGCCGGCCGGGATACGTCCCGTCGACGTCGCTGGCCACCGGTCGCGCCTTGAACCCCGGCCCGGCCGGGTTGGCGTCGCCGTGGATCAGCCGCACGATCCCGGCGCGGTAGCGCGTCGGACCGTCGGCCGACACCATGAACGATATCGTCTCTCCCGGCGCGACGCTGAGACGGTCGCCGTAACCGACCAGCTTGAGCATTCTTGTCCTCCCCGAGGGTTCACTCCGCAGCCAGGAACTCGCGGTAGTCGTCCGCCAGGTCGGCGACGGCGGCGTCGTGGAGCTGCTTGCCGGCGTCGGGGTTGGCCAGCGACGGGTCGCCGCCGATGCGGCCGTCGGGAAAGCGCCGGCGGTAGTCGCCGGCGTCGTGGATCGGGCCGACCGGCGCGATCTTGGGCGACATCTCCGCCTGCTTGATCGACTCCGGATAGGCGTACTGGGTGACCGAGACCTCCGACGGGGTGGCGTGGCTGCCTTCGGAGGCGCCGAACAGCCGGTTGCGCAGGGCGCGGACGCCCGGCGCCTCGTACCACTGCCTGAGCCGGCAGCGCGGCACCGCTTCGTTGCGGTCGTCGGGCGCCAGGCTCGACGCGGCGTATATCTCCGAGAACGCGGCGGAGACCGTGGCGATGTTGCCGCCGTGGCCGTTGATGAAATAGAACCGCGTGAAGCCGTGCCGGGCGAGCGACTGAACGGTGTCGCGGACCACCGCGATCAACGTCGACGGCCGCAGCGTAATAGTGCCGGGAAAGCCGAGATGGTGCTGCGCCATGCCGACCGCGATGGTCGGCCCGACCAGCGCATCGGTGGCCTCGCCGACGCCCCTGGCGATCACCTCGGCGCAAATCGCGTCGGTGCCGATCAGGCCGTTCGGCCCGTGCTGCTCGGTCGAGCCGATCGGCAGGATGATCCCGCTGCTGGCGGCGAGGCGCGCCTCGACCTCCTGCCAGGGACACAGATGCAACAGCATGGTTCGCCTTCGTCGTTGTGGATGATCCGGTCCCTGGGGTCCCACGGCCAGTTTCAGGAAGCGCGGTCG
>JAZFQW010000133.1:0-6370 GCA_036445335.1 Alphaproteobacteria bacterium
GTGGGGTCCCATGTTTGCCCGAATTCCAGGCCCGGCCATTCTGTGGTTTTCCGTCGTCGTCTTCGCGGCATCGAACTCGGTGGTCCGGCTTCTGAGCGACCTCGGCGCCCAACACGCGATCGACGGCCGCAATGCTATTTCCTTCTGCAACCTGCTCTTTGCTGGCAACGTCTGTGCCGTCGTGGCGCTTTCCGCGGCCTACCGCAAACAGTGGACCGTCGAGAATCTGCGGATTCTCTCGAAGGCCGACTGGACCAGCCTGCTGGTGCTGGCAATGCTCACCAGCTTTATCGCCCCATGGTTCTTCTTCGTCGCGCTGGAGAACACAATGGTGACGAGCGTGGTCTTGGTCAGCCAGATAGAGACGCCGATCATGCTCGCACTGTCGAGCCTGGTGTTCGCAGAGCGTCTCGGTCGGTGGGCAATCGTCGGAGCGGCTGTAAGCGTGTTGGGCGTCTCTCTGTCGATCCTGTTGCAGCCGGCCGCCGACAGCGGCTACATGATCGGCAAGGGCGAGTTCTTCGCCGCCGCCGCGGCTGTGATCTACGCGGTGTCGACGGTGATCGCCAGACCGCGCCTCAGACGGATCCCCATCGGAATCTTTGTTGTGTTCCGCAACGGCGTCGGCACGGTGGCCTTCTTCATCGCCACGAACTACCTGTACGGACTCGAGCACTTCATCGACCTGGCTTCGCCGTTTCTCTGGAAATGGATGCTGGTGTACGGCGGCATCGTCATCGTCAGCGGACAGCTCGCCTGGTACACCGGCCTCAAGGGCGCGCGCGCCATCGATGTTTCCCTGGCGACCTCGGCCACGCCAATCGCCGGCGTCCTAGGTGCATTCCTGATTCTCGGCGAGCTTCCCCTGCCCGCCCATTACGCGGGCGGCGCGGTGCTGGTTTTGGGAATCCTGATCGGCCTGTTCGGAGGACGGTCGAAGACCGCCGCGGCGGAGGAAAGGCTTCCCGCGTTACCCACCGCGACCGGGTCGACGCTTCAGTCTGAATGCAGAACCGGTTTCAGGGGTATCTGACCGTGTGCCGGCCGGCGAGAAAATCGGAAAATCCGCGGAAGCCGAACGACAGCCGGCGCGGACCCGCGCCCATGTCACGACACAAGGCAACCGATGCCAACGAGCATTCCATCGCGTTTGCGATCCAATCCACAAGGAGGACGAACCCATGTTTCAGCTTTCTAGATTGAATCCAATGATCACGCTCGTCCTGCAGGGCGACAAAAGGTGGGAATGGGCGCCGATCCTGCTGGCGCGCGTCTCGCTCGGCTTGTTCTTTGCCATCTCGGGCGGCAACAAGCTTTTCGTGCCGGAACGCCACGACGGATTGATAGAAACGTTCATCGAGGCCGGAATCCCGTTCCCGGAATTCATGTCCGTTTTCCTCGCTTCGGTCGAATTCTTCGGTGGCGTTCTGCTCGCCATCGGATTGTTATCGACGTTTTGCTCCATCGCATTGACGATTGCCATGATCGTAGCCATCGCAACGGTGGAAATCCACACGATACCAGTGGGGCTATCGCCATTGGATTGGCTGAGCTGGTTTTTCTACCTGCCACAGGTCATGTATGTGCTGATATTCGTTTGGCTCATGGTCTCCGGACCCGGGCCGGTCAGCGTTGACAGCCTGCTCGCGCGGCGCCTCGGCGTTGCGGGGAGACACACCGCCGATGAAGTTCGCGGATTATCCGCGCACTGAGTGGAATGATTGGTTCGGACCGATCGGAAATCTGCTGACAGGAGAATGGGCGGCGTTGTCACATCATCCCTAGCGGCTCAGAGCTTGGACGGCTCGGAGCCAAGGTGCGGAGGTGCGGGCGGTCGGAATTCGACAAGACGTTGCTCGGACGGTGCATGCCTCCACACCGTTGGTCATCGAGGTCTGCTGGCTGTACTTTCGGCGGCCTGAAACGTAGGGTGACGGCCAAGAGTACAGTCAGGACCACTGCCGCGATGCTGCTGCTGATCGACAATTACGACAGCTTTACCTACAACCTTGTGCACTTCCTGGGGGAGCTGGGCGGGGAGACGGTGGTGCGGCGCAACGATGCGCTGACGCCGGACGAGGCGCTGGCGCTCGGGACCGACGGGATCGTGCTGTCGCCGGGGCCGTGCGATCCGGACAAGGCGGGGATCTGCCTCGACCTGATCGCAAAGGCGGCGGGCAAGCTGCCGATCCTGGGGGTCTGCCTGGGCCATCAGGCGATCGGCCAGGCGTTCGGCGGCCGGGTGGTGCGGGCGCCGGAGATCATGCACGGCAAGCTGAGTGCGGTCGGCCACGACGGCACCGGGGTGATGCGCGGCCTGGCCGACCCGGTCACGGTCACGCGGTATCATTCGCTGATCATCGATCGCGACAGCGTGCCCGACTGCCTCGAGATCAATGCCGAAACCGACTCCGGGCTGGTGATGGGCGTTCGCCACAAGACCCTGCCGATCCACGGCGTGCAGTTCCACCCCGAAAGCATAGCGTCGCAGGACGGGCACCGGCTGCTGGGCAACTTCCTGGACATCACGAACCGGCGGAACGCCGCATGACAACGCCATCGAGCCAGCTCCAGCCGTTCATCGCTCGGGTCGCCGACGGCGAGGCCTTGAGCGCCGACGACGCCGCCACGGCGTTCGAGATCATCATGTCGGGCGAGGCCACGCCGTCGCAGATCGGCGGCTTCCTGATGGCGCTGAGGACCCGCGGCGAGACGGTCGAGGAGATCACCGGCGCCGCCCGCATCATGCGCGCCAAGGCGCTGGCGATCGAGCCGCCGCCCGGCGCGGTCGACTGTTGCGGCACCGGCGGCGACCGCTCCGGCAGCTACAACGTGTCGACCGCAGTGTCGTTCATCCTGGCCGCCGCCGGCGTGCCGGTGGCCAAGCACGGCAACCGGGCGCTGTCCAGCCGCACCGGCGGGTCGGACGTGCTGGCGGCGCTGGGCGTCAACCTGGACGCCGACATGGCGCTGGTGAAGAAGGCCCTGTGGCAGGCCAATGTCTGCTTCCTGTTCGCCATCCGCCACCACAGCGCGATGCGCCATGTCGGCCCGACCCGGGTCGAACTGGGCACGCGGACGATCTTCAACCTGCTGGGACCGCTGTCCAACCCGGCCGGCACCAAACGGCAGCTGATGGGGGTGTTCGCGGCGCAATGGGTCGAGCCGCTGGCGGCGGTGCTGGGCAAGCTGGGCGCGGAACGGGCGTGGGTGGTGCACGGCTCCGACGGGCTCGACGAGATCACCACCACCGGACCCACATCGGTCGCCGAATGGCGCGACGGCAAGGTGCGGACGTTCGAGGTCACCCCCGACGACGCCGGCCTGCCGCGCGCCAAACCGGCCGACCTGAAGGGCGGCGACCCGGAGACCAACGCCAAGGCGTTGGCCGGCCTGCTGGCCGGCGACGCCGGCCCCTACCGCGACATCGCGCTGTTGAACGCCGCGGCGGCACTGATCGTGGCCGACAAGGTCGACAGCCTGAAGCACGGCGTCGCCCTGGCCGCCGACATGGTCGACGGCGGCGGCGCGCGGCACGCGCTCGACGGGCTGATCGCGATCACCAACGAGGCCGCCGCGGAAGGCGACGAATGAGTGACGTGCTGGCCCGGATCTGCGCCGACAAGCGCGCCCATGTCACCAGCCGGAAGGCGGCGCGCCCGCTCGCCGAGGTCGAGGCCGCCGCCGCCGCCGCGCACCCGCCGCGCGGCTTCGAGCGGTCGCTGCGGGCGGCGCGGCGCGACGGCCGCCCGGGCCTGATCGCCGAGATCAAGAAGGCATCGCCGTCGAAGGGCCTGATCCGCGCCGATTTCGACCCGCCGGCGCTGGCCCGGGCCTACCGCGCCGGCGGCGCGACCTGCCTGTCGGTGCTGACCGACGCGCCGTATTTCCAGGGCGAGGACGGCGATCTGGTCGCGGCGCGCGCCGCAGTCGACCTGCCGGTGCTGCGCAAGGATTTCATGCTCGATCCCTACCAGGTGTTCGAGGCCCGCGCGCTGGGCGCCGACTGCATCCTGTTGATCCTGGCGGCGCTGTCCGACGCCCAGGCCGGCGAGCTGGCGGCCGCCGCGGCGGCGCTGGGCATGGACGTGCTGATCGAGATCCACGACGGCGCCGAGCTCGACCGCGCGGTCGCGGTACCGTCCGGCGTTATCGGCATAAATAACCGCGACCTCAAGACCTTGGCCGTCGACCTTGCGACCACGGAACGGCTCGCGCAGACGATCCCGGCGGACCGCCTGGCGGTCGCCGAAAGCGGCCTGCACGGGCCGGGCGACCTGGCGCGCATGGCGGCGGCTGGGGTGACCACGGTCCTGGTCGGCGAGAGCCTGATGCGCCAGACCGACGTGGCGGCGGCGACCCGCGCACTGCTGGTGCCGGCGGAGGCGCGGCAGCGGGCGACGGTGTGAGCGGATCGTTCAGCCATTTCGACGCCAAGGGCCGCGCCCGGATGGTCGACATCTCCGGCAAGGCGGAGACCGAACGGGTCGCCACGGCCGGCTGCCGCGTCGCGATGCGGCCGGAGACCCTGAAGACGATCGCCGACGGCGGCGCCAAGAAGGGCGACGTGCTGGGGGTGGCCCGGCTGGCCGGCATCATGGCGGCGAAGCGGACCGCCGAACTGATCCCACTGTGCCACCCGCTGGCCCTGACCGCGGTCGAAGTCGAGCTGGTCTGCGACGCCGCCGGCCCGGCCGTCGCGATCACCGCGACGGCCCGGATCACCGGCCGCACCGGCGTCGAGATGGAGGCGCTGACCGCCGCCGGCGTCGCCGCGCTGACCGTCTACGACATGTGCAAGTCGACGGATCGCGGCATGACCATCACGGATCTCAAACTGCTGCGGAAATCCGGCGGCAAATCAGGCATTTACGAGGCGCCCTGATGATCTCGGTGGAGGAAGCGCGGCGGCGCGTCCTGGCCGCCTTCACCGCCCTGCCGGCGGAAACTGTCGCGCTGTCGAGCGCGCTCGGCCGGGTGCTGGCGGCCGACGTCGCAGCGCGGATCACCCAGCCCTGGGCGGCGGTCTCGGCGATGGACGGCTATGCGGTCAGGGCCGAGGACGTCGCCGACCCGCCGGTCACCCTGACGCGGATCGGCGCGGTCCCCGCCGGAGCCAGCCACGACGGCGTCGTAGGCCGCGGCGAGTGCGTACGCATCTTCACCGGCGCGCCGCTGCCCGACGGCACCGATACGATCGTCATCCAGGAGGACGCGAGCGCGGACGGCGGCCGGGTCACCGTGCGCGAAGGCGCCGCCAGGGGCGCATACGTCCGCCCGGCCGGCCTCGACTTCGCCGCCGGCGACGTGCTGCTGACGGCGGGCCGAACCCTGACCGCGCGCGATATCGGTCTGGCGGCGGCGATGAACGTGCCGTGGCTCAGGGTGCACCGCCGGCCGCGGGTGGCGATCCTGGCGACCGGCGACGAGATCGTCATGCCGGGCGACCCGGTCGGCCCGAACCAGATCGTCAGCTCCAACGGGCTGGCGCTGTCAGCGCTGGTCGAGGCCGAGGGCGGGCTGCCGCTCAATCTGGGGATCGCGCTCGACGAGCGGGAGTCGCTGACCGCGATG
Organism: Alphaproteobacteria bacterium; assembly: GCA_036445335.1. Taxonomy (GTDB): domain Bacteria; phylum Pseudomonadota; class Alphaproteobacteria; order DSM-16000; family Inquilinaceae; genus JAZFQW01. The sequence continues at coordinate 5,575 of JAZFQW010000133.1, forward strand.
GCGGCGGGGGCGGTCGGCGCCGACCTGCTGCTGACCACCGGCGGCGCCTCTGTCGGCGAGCACGACCTGATCCGCGATGTGCTGGGCGACCAGGGGCTGGAGCTGGAATTCTGGAAAATTGCCATGCGGCCGGGCAAGCCGCTGATGTTCGGCCGCATCGGGCCGACCCCCCTGCTCGGCCTGCCCGGCAATCCGGTGTCGTCGATGGTCTGCGGCCTGCTGTTCGCCCGCCCGATCCTGCGCGCCCTGCAAGGCGTCGCCGAGCCGGAGCCGCCGACCGCCACCGCCTCGCTGGGCCGCGACCTGCCGCGGAACGACCGCCGCCAGGACTATCTGCGCAGCCGGCTGGAACGCGACTCGGCCGGCCGCCCGACGGCGACGCCGTTCGACCTCCAGGACAGTTCGATGATGTCGCGACTCGCCCACGCCGACTGCCTGGTGGTGCGGCCGCCGCAAGCCCCGCCCGCCCGCAAGGGCGACACGGTGGAAATCGTTACGTTCGCCGCCGGCCTCGTCGGGTTCTGAATGCCATGTCGGCCGGTCAAGAGAACTAATACAGAACAACTATCTTGACGTTTGTGTTTTGTTCTAGGTAGTTTGTCGCGACTCGCCAGAGCCACTGTGGCGCGTCGTCGTGTACCGCCGAGGACAATCATGCTGACCAGGAAGCAACAAGAGCTCTTGCTTTTCATCAACCGCCGACTTTCGAAGGGCGGCGTGTCGCCGTCGTTCGACGAGATGAAGGAGGCGCTGGGCCTGCGGTCGAAGTCGGGGATCCACCGGCTGATCACCGGGC
>JAZFQW010000134.1:0-2959 GCA_036445335.1 Alphaproteobacteria bacterium
GCCGGCGGCTCGTACGGCCCGTCGATGCGCAAGAGCGCGCTCGCGGTGGTCGAGGCGGTGAACGCCGCGGGCGGCCTGTTGGGCCAGCAGATCGAACTCACGAGCGGCGACACCCAGACCAGCCCGGAAGCGGCGGTCCGCGCCGCTCGCAAGCTGATCGACGTCGACCAAGCGATGGCGATCGTCGGCACCTGGGCCTCGTCGGTGACCACCGCGGTGGCGCCGCTCTGCTGGGAAAGCAAGACGATGCTGGCCTGCGTCTCCGGCGCCGACAGCATCACCCGGTTGCCCCATCAGGGCTTCATCATCCGGACCCAGCCGGTCGCCGCCCTGCAGATCACCGAGGTGACCCGCTTCATCCTGTCCGACGGCGCAAAGAAGCTCGCCTGGATCGGACCGCAGACGCCGTTCGCCCAGACCTCGATCGATATCATGACCGAGGTGGCGGCCGCCGCCGGCAAACCGGTCGAGGGTCTGATCTACGAGGCCGACAAGGCGACCTATCGTTCGGAGGTCGACAAGATCATGCGCGGCAAGCCGGATTACCTGATGCTGGGCGGCTACACGCCGGACTCGATCGTCGTCTTGCGCGACCTCTATCGCGCCGGCTTCGAAGGCACGATCCTCGGCCCGGCCTACGCGGTCAACCGCAAGCTGTTGGACGCCCTACCGCACGAGGTCACCCAGGATGTCCGGACCTACGCGCCCTCGCCGGACATCAATTCGTCCGCCTACAAGCGGGTGCAGGCGATCCACGGCATCGATGACGTCGATCCCTACACCACCCAGGTCTATGACCACGCGACCCTGATGGTGCTCGCCGCCCAGGCCGCCGGCCAGGCGAACGGCGCCGCGATGCGCGATGCCATGCGCTCGATCAGCCAGGGCGAGGGTGTCGCCGTCGACAACGCGGTCGACGGCATCAAGCTGCTGTCGGCCGGCAAGGCGATCAACTATGCCGGGGCCAGCGGCCCTTGCGACTTCAATAAGATCGGTGACATCTCGTCTGCGACATTCCGTTTCAACAAGGTCAACAAGGGCCAGTTCGAGCTGTTGACCGTAGTCTGAGCGGAGCCGAAACCGTTGTTGCAGGAGGTCGCGCAACTCTTGGTCAACGGACTGGTCGCCGGCACCCAGCTCGCGGTGCCGGCGATCGGTTTTACGGCGATTTACGCGGTCCTGCGGTTTCCCAACTTCGCGGTCGCCTCGCACGCGACGATCGGTGCCTTCGCCGGCTATGTCGCCAACGTGCATCTCGGCGTGCCGGTGGTGGTGGCGGTGCTGGCCGCTTTCGCGGTCGCCGGGCTGGTGGGGCTGGTGACCGACGAACTGGTGCTGCGCCCGTTGCGCCCGCATGGCGCGCTCACCACGGCGATCGCGTCGATCGCCCTGACCTTGTTGCTGGAAAATATGATCCGGTTCGGCTTCGGCAACGAGTTTCGCGGTTTCGACCTCGCGATCTATCGCGACTGGCGGTTTCTCGGTTTGCGAATCGGGCCGCAGCAGTTGATCAACATGGCGCTGGCGATCGCCTGCATGACCGCGGTGTTCCTGTTTTTAGGCTTCACCCGGACCGGCAAGGCGATGCGCGCGGTCGCCGACAACCCGACGTTGGCGAGCCTGAAGGGCATCAACGCGGTCCTGATCGGCCGCCTGGTCAGCCTGATCGGCATGGGCTTGGTCGGGATCGGCGGCATGCTGATCGGCCTCGACACCGCGATCGATCCGCTGACCGGCTTTCGGGTGATCCTGCCGATCTTCGCGGCCGCCGTGCTCGGTGGGCTCGGTAGCATCCCGGGCGCCGTGGTTGGCGCTTTCGCTATCGGCATCGCCGAGGAGCTTTCGCTGCTGGTGTTGCCGCCAACCTATCGCAGCGCGGTCGGCTTCATCGCGATCCTGCTGGTCTTGAGTTTCCGGCCGCAGGGCATCCTCGGGCAACGAACGGACTAAGGCGAAGAGCCATGACGAGCTATTTGATTTCGATCGTCGCGACCGCCGGGATCTACGCTTTGCTCGCCCTCGGCTTGAACGTGATCTGGGGCATGACCGGCATGATCAATCTCGGTCTCGCCGGCTTTTTCGCGGTCGGCGCCTACGGCTCGGCGCTGGTCACCAAGGCGGCCGGGTTGCCGATCGCGGTCGGCGTGTTGGTCGGCTTCGGCGTTGCCGCGCTGGCTGGTGCGCTGCTCACCCTGATCACGCTCAGGTTGCGCGGCGACTATCTGGCGATCGTCACGCTCGGCTTTGCCGAAGTGGTCCGGTTGGTCGCCAGCAACGAGATCTGGCTGACCAACGGGACCGACGGCATCTCCGGCATCCCGGGGCCGTGGCGCGGCGAGCTGACGCCGATCGCGTTCAACATGGTGTTCTGCGTGATCGCCCTCGGCGTCGCCTTGGTCGCCCTGGTGGCGACCCATCGGTTGCGCAATTCGCCGTTCGGCCGGGTGTTGCGGGCGATCCGCGACGACGACGTGGTCGCCCGGGTCGCCGGCAAGTCGGTCAACCTCTTCAAGATCCAGGCGTTCGCGGTCGGCGGCGGCTTGATGGGTGTCGCCGGTGCGCTCTATGGCCACTACACCTCCTACATCGCGCCCGACCTGTTCCGGCCGCTGATCACGATCTACATCTTTCTGGCACTCACCGCCGGCGGCACCGGCAACAATCTCGGCGCTGTCGCCGGCGCTTTCATCTTGCTGGCGATCATGGAATCGACCCGCTTCCTCGCCGATTTGGCACCGGACCTCGGCGGTGCGCAGGTCGCCGCCTTGCGCGAGATCGTGATCGCCCTGGTGCTGATCCTGGTGCTGCGGTTCAGGCCGGCCGGTCTGCTGCCCGAGCGATTACCACGGCACCGGCCGGGCGCATCCCACCAGAGTTGAAGGAGAGACGACCATGGATCGGCCATCGATCGAGACCCGCTGGGAGTTGTTGCGCGAGGTCGCGGCGGCGGCCGGCAAGC
>JAZFQW010000135.1:0-14065 GCA_036445335.1 Alphaproteobacteria bacterium
CCGACGATGACGAAGCCCTTCTCGGCACGCAGGACGTGCATCGCCTCGGTACCGTACGGCGTCAGGTCGTATGACCGGCCGGCGTCGACCACTGCCTGCCATACCGCCAGGCCGTACGACGCCGGGACGTTGACCTCGTAGCTCAGCTCGCCGGTGAAGCTGATGCGGAAAACCCGCGCCGGCGCTCCGACGACGTGGCCCTCGCGCATCGCCATGTGCGGAAACGCCGCGCCGTCCAGGTCGATGTCGTCGCACAGCGTTGCCAGCAGTCGCCTTGTGTCCGGCCCGGCGAGGCTGAGCACCGCCCATTGCTCGGTGACCGTGGTCAGGCGCACCTGCAGTTCGGGCCACTCGGTCTGCAGCCATTCCTCCAGCCACGCCATCACCCGGGCGGCGCCGCCGGTCGTCGTGGTCATGTGGAAGTGGTTCTCGCCGAGCCGGGTGGTGACGCCGTCGTCCATCACCATGCCATCCTCGCCCAACATCAGCCCATAGCGGCAGCGCCCGACGCCCAGCTTGGACCAGGCGTTGGTGTAGATGCGGTCGAGGAGCTCCGCTGAGTCGCGGCCCTGTATGTCAATCTTGCCCAGCGTCGTGGCATCGAGGACGCCGACGCCGCTGCGCGCCGCCTTGACCTCGCGAGCGACCGCGTCCGCCATCGACTCGTCGCCCTGTGGATAGTACCAGGGCCGCTTCCATTGGCCGACATTCTCGAACACCGCGCCGTTCGCCTGGTGCCATGTATGCATCGGGGTCGTGCGTACGGCGGCATACATTTCCCTGACCCCGCGGCCGGCGATGGCGCCGAAGGTCGTCGGCGTATAGGGCGGCCGGAAGGTCGTGGCGCCGACCTCGGGCACGGTGGCGCCGATGGCGTCGGCAATGATCCCCAGGGCGTTGACGTTGCCGGTCTTGCCCTGGTCGGTGCCCATCCCGGTGGTGGTGTAGCGCTTGACGTGCTCGACCGAGCGATAGCCCTCGCGCAGCGCCAGCGCGAGGTCCTGCGCGGTGACGTCGTTCTGCTGGTCGACGAACGCCTTGACTCGGCCCGCCGGGCGGTCCGTCGGCACCAGCCAGAGCGGTCGCGGGGCGGCTTCCGTCGCCTCGACGACCGCCGGCGTCCGCGGCTTGCGCGCCTTGAACCCGGCCTGCCGCGCCGCCTCGGCGCCGGCGGCGAAACCCTCCGCCAGGCAACCGGCCAGCGCGAATGTGCCGTTGCAGGCGCCGGCCGACCGCTCGGGCTGGAACGAACGGCCGGGCACGAAGCTCGCAATCGCCGGGTCGAAGCGCACCGTCCCGCGCGACTGCGAAAACAGGTGCACCGTGGGGTTCCAGCCACCGGAGACGCACAGCAGGTCGCAGTCGATGGCTGACTCCGGCCCGCCCGCGATCGCCGTGCCGTCGGGCGACAGCTGCCGCGCCCGCACGCGGTCGACCCGCTTGCGGCCGTCGGTGGCGACCACGGCATAGCCGGCCTCGATGGCGATCCCGGCGGCGCGGACCCGGTTCGGCAGGTCGCCCTCGGTCCGCGGGCGCAGGTCGATCACCGCCGGCACGGCCACTCCGGCGGCGTGGAGGTCCAGCGCGGTGCGATAGGCGCTGTCGTTGTTGGTGACCACCACCGCGCGGCTGCCGGGCCGGACGCCGTAGCGGTTGAGATAGGTCCGCGCCGCGCCGGCCAGCATGATGCCGGGCCGGTCATTGTCGGCGAACACCAGCGGCCGCTCGATGGCGCCGGTCGCCAGCACCACCCGCTGCGCCCGCACCTTCCACAGCCGCTGGCGCGGCACCCCGGCGGCCGCCGTGTCCGGCGGCAGGTGGTCGGTGACGCGCTCCAGCATGGCCAGGAAGTTGCCGTGGTAATAGCCCAGCACCGTAGTCCGCGGCAGCAGCCGGACCTCGGCCATGCCGGCGAGTTCACCGCGCGCCGCCGCCGCCCATGCCTCCGCCGGGCGGCGGCCGATGGTGTCGCCGTCCGCCGGTTCCGCCAGCAGGGCGCCGCCGAGGTCGGCCTGTTCGTCGGCCAGGATGACCCGCGCGCCGGACCGCCCCGCCGCCAGCGCCGCCGCCAGCCCGGCCGGGCCGCCGCCGGCGACCAGAACGTCGCACTGGGCGTACATGTGGTCGTAGCGGTCGGGATCGGGGTCGCGCGGCGCGACGCCCAGCCCCGCCGCCCGGCGGATGACCCGCTCGTAGGTCATCCACAGCCCGGCCGGCCACATGAACGTCTTGTAGTAGAAGCCGGCCGGGAACAGCGGCGACATCAGGTCGCTGACCGCGCCGACGTCGCGCTCGACCGACGGCCAGCAGTTCTGGCTCGCCGCCGCCAGCCCGTCGTACAGCTCGACCTGGGTCGCGCGCATGTTGGGATCGGAGCGCCCGCCGCCGGCGTCGAGCTGGACCAGGGCGTTCGGCTCCTCCGCGCCGGCGGAGACGATGCCGCGCGGGCGGTGGTATTTGAAGCTGCGGCCGACCAGATGCACGCCGTTGGCCAGCAGCGCCGCGGCCAGCGTGTCGCCGGCGTAGCCCCGATAGCGCTTGCCGTTGAACGTGAAGCCGAGCGGCGACGACCGGTCGATCCGCCCGCCGGTGTCCGCACGGAAGGGCTGCGCAGTCACCGCCCTGGCCCCTTGCCCGTCGCCCCGCCCGGCGGTTCGACGGCGACGTTGCCGGAGCCGACCGCCGGCTCGCCGCAGGGCGTCGGCGGCCCCTGGCCGTCGATGGCCGGCGGCGGCTCGCCGATCCGGTAGACCGCCAGGATCTCGTCGGTCGCAGTGTTGCGCGCCAGGTTGAACCAGCGCCGGCAGCCATGGGCGTGCGACCAGCGCTCGTGATGCAGGCCCTTGGGGTTCTTGCGCATGAACACGTAGTCGGCCCATTCGTCATCGCTCAGCGACGAGGGCAGCCGCGGGCGGACGATGTGCGCCTCGCCGCCACAGGAAAACTCCCGCTGGTCCCGCGGCCCGCACCAGGGACAGGCGATCAGCAGCATGGCGTGGACTAGTGCGCCACGGCGCCGGCGCCGTGCTCGGCGACCAGCTCGCCGCTGGCGAACCGCTCCAGCGTGAAGGCGGCGTTGAGCGCGTGCGGCTCGTCGCGGGCGACGGTGTGGGCGAAGACGTGGCCGGAGCCGGGCGTCGCCTTGAACCCGCCGGTGCCCCAGCCGCAGTTCAGATACAGGCCTTCGATCGGCGTCTTGCCGACGATCGGGCTGGCGTCGGGCGCGATGTCGACGATGCCGCCCCACTGTCGCAGCATGCGCAGGCGGCTGAACACCGGGAACATTTCTACGACGGCGGCCAGCGTCCCCTCCATGACGTCGAAGCCGCCGCGCTGCGAATAGGACACGTATGGGTCGATGCCGGCGCCGATCACCAGCTCGCCCTTGTCGGACTGGCTGACATAGGCGTGCACCGCGTTCGACATGACGACGCAGTCCAGCACCGGCTTGACCGGCTCCGACACCAGCGCCTGCAACGGGTGGCTCTCCAGCGGCAGCCTGAGGCCGGCCATCTGGGCGATCACGCTGGCATGGCCGGCGGCGACGATGGCGACCTTGTTAGACCGGATCGCGCCGCGGGTGGTCTCGACGCCGCGCACCCTGCCCTGGTCGACCGCGATGCCGGTGACCTCGCAGGTCTGGATGATGTCGACGCCGCGGGCGTCGGCGCCGCGCGCATAGCCCCACGCGACCGCGTCATGCCGCGCCGTGCCGCCGCGCCGCTGCAACGTGGCGCCGACCACCGGATAGCGGATGCCCGGGTCGCAGTTGAGCACCGGGCAGAACGCGGCCACGCCGTCGCGATCGAGCCATTCGCTGTCGATGCCGTTCAGTCGGTTGGCGTGGACCCGGCGCTTCAGGTCGCGCGCCTCGTGGATGTCGTGCGCCAGGTTGAGAACGCCGCGCTGGCTGAACATCACGTTGTAGTTCAGCTCGCGGCTCAGACCTTCCCACAGCTTCAGGGCGTGCTCGTAGAGATGGGCGCTGTCGTCAAACAGGTAGTTGGAGCGGATGACGGTGGTGTTGCGCCCGGTGTTGCCGCCGCCGATCCAGCCCTTCTCGACCACCGCCACGTCGGTGACGCCGTGTTCCTTGGCCAGGTAATAGGCGGTCGCCAGCCCGTGCCCGCCGCCGCCGACGATCACCACGTCGTACCGCGGCTTCGGCTCGGGGCTGCGCCATGCAAGCTGCCAGTTCTGGTGCCCGGTCAGCGCATTGCGCGCCAATGAGAAGATCGAATACCGCTTCATCGCCGGCCGACCCCGCCGCGGCGTCAGAACAGCCCCTCGATCTGGCCGCGCTCGTTGACCAGGATCGAGTTGGCCGCCGGCACCCGCGGCAGGCCCGGCATGGTCATGATCTCACCGCAGATCACCACCAGGAACTCGGCGCCGGCGGCCACCCGCACCTCTCGGATCGGCACCACATGGTGGCTGGGCGCCCCCTTGAGGTTCGGGTCGGTGGTAAAGCTGTACTGCGTCTTGGCGATGCACACCGGGAAATCGCCGAACCCCGACTCCTGGAGCTGGCGGAACTGGTCGCGAATCCTCTTGTCGGCGATCACGTCGTCGGCGCCGTAAATCGATCGCGCGACGGTCCGGACCTTCTCCCACAGCGGCAGAGAATCCTCGTACAGCGTGCGGAACTGGGCATGCCCGCCCTCGGCCAGCTCGACGACCTTGTGGGCCATCTCCTCGATGCCGGCGCTGCCGTCGGCCCAATGGGTGTTGACGAAGGCGTCGACCCCGAAGTCGGTGCAATAGGCGCGGATGGCGTCCAGCTCGGCATCGGTGTCGGCAGTGAAGCGGTTTAAGCCGACCACCGCCGGCACGCCGAAATGGCCGATGTTGCGCAAATGGCGGCCGAGATTGTCGAGTCCGTCCCGGACCGCGTTGACGTTTTCCTTGGCCAGCGCGTCCTTGGCCACGCCGCCATGCATCTTCAACGCGCGGACCGTCGCCACCACCACCGCGACGTCGGGCTTCAGCCCCGACTTGCGGCACTTGATGTCGAAGAACTTCTCGGCCCCCAGATCGGCGCCGAAGCCGGCCTCGGTGACGACGTATTCGGCCAGCTTCAGTGCGGTGCTGGTCGCCACCAGGGAGTTGCAGCCATGGGCGATGTTGGCGAACGGCCCGCCGTGCACGAACGCCGGGTGGTTCTCCAGCGTCTGCACCAGGTTGGGCATCATCGCGTCCTTCAGCAGCGCCGTCATCGGCCCCTCGGCCTTGAGGTCGCTGGCGCACACCGGGGCGCGCTCGCGGCCATAGCCGACGATGATCCGGCCCAGCCGGTCGGCCAAGTCGGCCAGGTCTGTCGCCAGGCAGAGGATCGCCATCACCTCCGACGCGACGGTGATGTCGAAGCCGTCCTCGCGCGGGAAGCCGTTGGCGACGCCGCCCAGGCTGGTGACGATGTGGCGCAGCGACCGATCGTTCATGTCGACGACGCGGCGCCAGACTATCCGGCGCTGGTCGATGTCCAGCGCATTGCCCCAATAGATGTGGTTGTCGACCAGCGCGGTCAGCAGGTTGTGGGCGGCACCGACGGCGTGGAAGTCGCCGGTGAAGTGGAGATTGATGTTCTCCATCGGCACGACCTGGGCATGGCCGCCGCCGGCCGCCCCGCCCTTCAGGCCGAAGCACGGCCCCAGGCTCGGCTCGCGCAGGCACACCACCGCCTTGCGGCCGATCCGGTTGAGCCCGTCGCCGAGCCCGACCGTTGTCGTCGTCTTGCCCTCGCCGGCCGGCGTCGGGGTGATCGCCGTCACCAGGATCAGCCGCCCGTCCGGCCGCTCGCCCAGCGAGCCGACGAAGTCGAGGCCGATCTTGGCGATATGCGGCCCATAGCGGTAGATCGACGGCTCGGGGATGGCGATCGACGCGGCAATCTGTTCGATCGGCTGCAGGCTGGCCTCCCGGGCGATCTCGATATCCGTCCTTGCCACCCAGCCCCCCAAATCGACCGTTATTGACGACGCCGGCCACCTAGTGGCGGCGCCGACGCGGAAATCTGCCACCCGGCCATCGCCGCCGCGCCCTTGCGGGCGACCAGTTATATGCAATGTGCGACATTCCGGCGCTGCGGTCGAGGCCGTCCGATGCTGCAATCCGGCATGTCGTTGCGGCATCACCGGCCCGCCGGACCGCGGCGGAGGAAGCGGCAACGCTTTGTTCTGTTTGCGACATGTGCTAGGACGACAAGGGGGAGTGCGACAGACGGGGACGTCCGACATGGCCTCAACGCAGGAAAATGTCGGCGCCTATCGGCCGGAGATGCTCGGGTTCCTGTTGATCCCGAACTTCTCGATGATCGCGTTCACCTCGGCGGTGGAGCCGCTGCGCCTTGCCAACCGCGAGGCCGGCAGCGAGCTCTACGGCTGGCCGGTGGTGTCGAAGGACGGCGGCCCGGTGCGCGCCAGCAACGGCATCATCGTCAATGCCGACACATCGATCGCCGAAGTGCAGCATGCCAGCGCCTATGGCCGGCCGCTGGACATGGTCCTGGTGTGCAGCGGGATCGGCGTGGAGAAGTACCGCGACGACGAGGTGTTCGGCTGGCTGCGCCGACTGGAACGGCTGGGCGCCAATGTCGGGGCGCTGTGCAGCGGCGCCCACGTGCTGGCGCGGGCCGGCCTGCTCAAGGGCTACAGGTGCGCGATCCATTGGGAGAACCTGCCTGGATTCACCGAGACCTTCCCGGAGATCGACGCCAGCGCCAACCTGTTCGAGATCGACCGCAACCGCTATACCTGTTCCGGCGGCACCGCCGCGCTGGACCTGATGCTGCACCTGATCTCGCAACAGCACGGCTACGCGCTGGCGACCAAGGTGCTCGAGCAATGCCTGGCCGACCGCATGCGAAGCTCGAACGACCGTCAGCGCCTGCCGGTCGGGACCCGCCTCGGCATCCACAACGCCAGACTTGTCGGCGCGATCGAACTGATGGAGGCCAATCTGGGCGAGCCGCTGAGCCAGGACATGCTGGCGCAGTATGTCGGCCTGTCGCGGCGCCAGTTGGAGCGGCTGTTCCGCAAGCATCTCGGCCGGGCGCCGGCGCAGTACTACCTGGAGCTCAGGCTGGAGCGGGCGCGTCACCTGCTGTACCAGAGCGACATGCCGATCGTCGATCTGGCGCTCGCCTGCGGCTTCGTCTCCGCCTCGCACTTCTCCAAATGCTATCGCGAGATGTACGGTAAGTCGCCCCGCGAGGAACGCGCCGGCACGGCGTAGGATATACGCGGGCGGGGCGCCCTCACAACACCACGTTGGCGGTGAAGCCCTCGCGGTCGGGATCCCAGTCGAAGTCGCCGCGGACCGCGGCATCGAGCCACAGCGCCGCCCGTCGCAGCCCGCCGAAGGTGTAGAAATGCGCCTGGGTGATGCCGCAGGCCGGGTCGTCCGCGCGATGGCGTGCCAGCGCCGTCACCAGCCGGTCGGGCGCCGACACCTTGGCCAGCTTCGCCAGGTTCATGGCCTGGCGCCGGACCATGCGGGCCGACGGGCCGATCCCGCACAGACGGGCATAGGTCACCAGGCTGCGAAGCGTCGCCGGCCCGGCGATGCCGATATGGATCGGCAACCGGTTGCCGCGGGCCCGGATCGCCCGGTCCCAGGCGATGACCGGACGGGCGTCGAAGCAGAACTGGGTGACGATGTAGAGGTCGATCCCGGTCGCGCGGGCGAACGCGTTCTTCTGCGCCAGCGCCTCGTCCAGCCCGGCTTCGCCGATGTCGGCGTTGCCCTCGGGGTGCCCGGCCACTCCGATCCGGCGGATCCCGTGCTTTTCGAACAGCCCGGTCTGGAGCATCTGCAGGGTGCGGTCGAACGCCCCCACCGGGGTCACGACGCCGCCGCCGATCGCCAGCACCTCGCGCACCCCGGCCAGGTCGCCGAACCGGCCGAGCAGGGTGTCGAGCTGGTCGGGCCCGGTCAGGCCGCGCGCCGGCAGGTGCGGCACCGGGATCAGGCCCTCGGCGCGCAGCCGCCGCGCGGTCTCGACCACCCGGACGAAGTCGGTGCCCGGCAGGGCGGCGATGTACACCCGGGTGCCGGCCGGCAGATAGTCACGGAAGCGGCCGATATTTTCCGCCGCGCCCGGTGACGTCTCGACCGAATACCCGCTCAGGAAGTCGGCGATCGGGCGCTTCTCGGCCGCCATCGTCTGCGCTTCGCCGAGCGCGGCGACCGCGGTGTCGACCATGTTCATCGGCGCTGTCCAGCCTCGCGGGATGACCAGTCGGGCGCCTCGCGCCCTCGCCGCCACGATCAGTCGAATCGCCGGACGCCGCTCATCCTCGCGCGACGCGCGGTATCGGGATTACGACAAAATCCGACGCCGGATGGACGGCGGACGGGTGACCCATTCGCGCGGCTACCCGGTCTCGGCCAAGGGCGCCGGCGCGATCATGCCCAGCGCCTGCTGGTAGAGGTCCAGCAGGTGTTCCTGCTCGTCGCGGTCGGCCTTCTCCATCTTGCGCAGCCGCACCACCTGGCGCATGACCTTGGTGTCGAAGCCGGTCGCCTTGGCCTCGGCGAAGATCTCGCGAATGTCCGCCGTCAGCGCGGCCTTCTCCTCCTCAAGGCGTTCGATGCGCTCGATGAAAGCGCGCAGGCGATCCGCGGCGACGCCGCCGACATCGGTCATGGCGATCCTCTCGGTCGATGGGTAGGGAGTCGCGGGGCGGCAAACGCCCCCGGAACTATGGCGCCGGACGATAGGCGCCCGCGCCGTGCGGTGCAAGCGGTCAGGCGCGCACGCCAAGTTTGCTGCGCTCGTGGGTCGTCGTCTCGAAATTCAGCCCCAGGTCGCGGGCGTGGCGGTAAGCGGCGCGCACCTCGTCGACGGTCGGCCGGCGGGCGATGTCGGCGTGGCGCGGCAGGTATTTCGGGCTATGCGGGTCGCAGAACATGTCCGGGTGGTACTGGTCCATGACGTTGACCGGCGCGTGGCGCATGTGCCGGGCGATCCAGTCGAGCACCGGGACCGTGCAACACTCGACATGGTTGGGCATCACCAGGTGGCGGATCGTCAGGTCCTCGCCCCAGTCGCCGATCAGCGCCAGGTTGCCGGTGACCGTCTCCCAGTACCACGGCGTGCGCGACAGGGTGATGGCGCAGCGGCCGGGGCCGAACTTGAAATCGGGCAGCCAGACGTCGATCAGCACGCGCAGGATCTTCATCGCCTCCGCCGACATGAAGAAGTTGCTGTTCCACAGCATCGGCGCGTTGAACACGCCGTCGTAGGTGGCGCGATCGGGCAGCGGCGCGGGCGCGACGAACGGGTCGGCCTTCACGGCGAGCGCCCGGTTCAGGGTGGCGCCATCCGGCGTCCAGCCGGCGCCCAAGAGGGCGATGGACTCGACGATGGTATGCAGGTGGATCGTCACCTCGCCGCCGACCCAGTTGACGTTGTGGCAGCCCTCCATGCGCAGCAGCCACGCCATCGCCGCCAGGGTCCGGGCGTCGGCGACCTCGCCGTTGTCCTTGTCGGTGCTGATGTCGCCGTTCTGGCAGAACGCGCAGCGCATGTTGCACGAGGTGAAGAAGATCGTGCCGGACCCGCGCTCGCCGCGATAGACCAGCTCCTCGCCGGAATGGTGGAAGAACGTGCTGACCCGGCTGTGCGATGCCAGCTTGCAAGCGCCCAGCTTGGTCCCCCGGGCGCGGTCGACACGGCAGTCCCAGCGGCAGAAATTACAATGGGCGAGCATCCGGACGGCGAGCGCCCGGCACAGATCGAGCAGCGTCGGCCCTGGCGCCGCCGGCCCCAGACGGGCGCCGCAACGGATGCGCCGCCGGCGCTCCAGGAGGATCGGGGTGAGCCGGTCGAGCGCGTCCCACAGCGCCTCCTCCGGCGCGTCGTCCAGCGCGACGCCGGCCGGGATCGTCGCGGCGATGCGGACTTTCGCCGGCATGCGGTTCTCGGCGACGTCGCGGTACCAGCCAAGCGCCCGCGCCACCGCCCGGTCGTCCCACACCCAAAGCTGGTCGAGGGTCATCCGTCGTGCCTCCCCGGAGGCGCCGCGCCGCCGGCCGATCAATCGTTCCGGCCACGGCCCGCCACGGCAGACAGACTAATCGCGTCGCGGCACCGGAACAACCGGCGGCGGACGCATAGCCCCATTCACCCGATTGCCCTGCCGGGTCACGGCCGGCCATGACACCGGCAAGGGCGCTCCGACCGGCGAGGCCTCTCCGCCCGTACCCGGCCCTACCGGTCCTCCGCCGGGCGGTTGCGTTCGAACTCCGCCACTTTCTCCGGGTCGGCCTCGGTCTGGTGTTTCGCCTTCCAGTCGGCGTAGGGCATGCCGTAGACGATCTCGCGCGCCTGGTCGTAGCTCATGTCGATGCCGCGGTCCTCGGCCGCCGCGCGGTACCATTTCGACAGGCAGTTGCGGCAGAACCCGGCCAGGTTCATCAGGTCGATGTTCTGCACGTCGGCGCGCTCGCGGAAGTGCGCCACCAGGCGGCGGAACGCCGCCGCCTCCAGGTCCGTGCGCGTGCTGTCGTCCATCGTCGCGTCCCTCGGTGCTGTCGCCGTGATGTATGTGGGTCGGCCGTCACCGCAGGAAAAGGCGGGCGTCAGTCGACGCCGGCCATGGTCTCCTCGATCAGCCAGTCGACCACCTTGCGCAACGCCTCGGCGTCCTCGGCGCCGGCCTCGCGCGCCTTCTCGTAGATCGCGATCTGGCGGTGTGCGCTGGTGCCGCGCTTGACGACGTCGCGGGCGCGCCCGACCTCGGCCAGGCAGCCCAACGCCTCGGCGTCCTCGCGCACCAGCTCGATCATCTCGTCCAGCAAATCCTCGTACGGCACCATCTCGCGGCGGCCGAAATCGATCAGCCCCTTGTCGAAGCCGTGGCGCATCGCCCGCCAGCGGTTCTCGTTGATCAACAGCGTCTTGTAGCGGCGCCAGGTGACGTTCATGCGCCTCAGCCGCCACAGCATGCGCAGGATGCACTGGTACAGCGCCGCCACGGTGATGCCGTCCTCCATCCGGGTGCAGACGTCGCAGATGCGCGTCTCCAGCGTCGGGAAGCGCGCGCTCGGCCGGATGTCCCACCAGATCTTGGTGCCGTCCTCGATCATCTTGGTCTGAATCAGCGCGTCGAGATGCTGCTTGTACTCGCCGAAGCTCTGGTACGATTCGGGCATGCCGGTACGCGGCAGCTCGTTGAACACCGCCAGGCGGTACGACTTCAGCTTGGTGTACTGGCCCTGCCAGAACGGCGACGAGGTGCTGAGCGCCAGCAGGTGCGGCAGGAAATACCGCGCCTGGTTCATCAGGTCGATGCGCAGATTGTCGTCGTCGATGCCGACATGGACGTGGCAGGCGCAGATCAGCAGCCGCCGGACCGGCACGCCGATGTCCCGGGCCAGGTCCTCGTAGCGCTTGCGGTGGGTGTGCTTCTGCGGCCGCCACGACGCGAACGGGTGGGTCGAGGCGGCGATGATCGCCATGCCGTTTTCCTGCGCCAGCGTCGACACCGTGCGCCGCAGCTCGGCCAGTTCCCGCCGCGCCGCCACGGCGTCCTTGCACACCGGCGTGCCGACCTCGATCTGGCAGCGCAAGAATTCCGGGCTGACCCGGCCGTCGGTGCTCTGCCGGCAGCCCTGCAGAAATTTCCGCGGCGGGTCCTGCTCCAGGTCGCGGGTCTCGCGGTTGACGACCAGGTACTCCTCCTCGATGCCGAGGCTGAAGGTAGGTGCGGTTTCGGCCATGCTACCCCCCGGCGATGCGATACAGGGTTTCGTCGGCCAGGATCTCCAGCAGCGGCTGCGCCAGCCGTTCGGCCCACCCCGCCGCCGCCTCGGACGTGTCGATCAGGTCCTGGCGCACCTCGATCAGCACGTTGGGCAGGCCGCGCGGCAGGGCGTGGCACTCGATCGTGTAGCCGTGCATGTTGCGGCCGCTGTAGGGTTCGTTGTCGCCGATGCACAGCTCGGGGTCGCGCCCCAGCATCGTCATCAGCGCCACCGGCAACCGCGCATCGTCGGCCCACAGGACGCCGAGATGCCAGGGCCGCTCGAAGCCCCTGAGCACCGGCGTGAAGCTGTGCATCGCGATGATCGCCGGGACGATGCCGCGATCGGTGGACCGGTCGATTTCCGCATCGATCGCACGGTGATAGGGGCGGTGGAACGACTCCGCCCTGGCCGCCGCCTCCGCCGTGTCGACGTGCCGGTTGCCCGGGATCACCACGCCGTCGCTGATCGCGCAGATCGACGTCGGATCGTCGAGCGGCCGGTTGGGGTCGATCATCAGCCGCGAATAGTTGTGCAGCAGCGCCGGCGCGTCGAGCAGGACCGCCAGCCGCTCGGTCAGCCATCCGGTACCGATGTCGTACGCGATATGGCGCCCCAGCGGCACCTGGCCGAGCCCCAGATGGTCGTACGCCGCCGGCATCGCCACGCCGGCATGGTCGGCCAGCAGCAGCGCGCGGGCGCGCCCCTGGCGGTTGTGCAGGCGGAACGGCGGCGGATCGTCGGGGCCGATCAACGGCGTCGGGTGATCCACCAGTTCGGCGGCGGGCAAGGCGGTCATGTCCGGCACTATAGATCAATATCCGCGCGCCGACGCAAACCCGCGGGACGGTCTCGGACCGTGGCCAGTCTGGAACACGGGCGCTATAACCGCGCCATGACCAACACCGCTCCGTTCGCGACGCCGCCCGCCCGCCGCGGCGTCCGCCTGGCCTTCCTCGCCCTGCTGGCCGGCGCGCTGAGCATCGCCTTCGCGCCGATCTTCGTCCGGCTGTCCGAGGTCGGGCCGACCGCGACCGCGTTCTGGCGCCCGGCGCTGGCGGTCCCGGCGCTGTGGCTGTGGCTGGGCGTCGAACGCCGCGGCACCAGCGCGCCGCGCCGCCCGAGCGGCTGGGCCGACGTCGCCGCGCTGGGCCTGGCCGGGGCGTTGTTCGCCGGCGACCTGTTCTTCTGGCACTGGTCGGTACGCTTCACCTCGGTGGCCAACTCCACCCTGTTCGCCAATTTCGCACCGATCTTCGTGACCCTGGCGTCGTGGGCGTTGTTCCGCGAGCGCTTCACCGCGACCTTCCTGGCGGCGCTGGCGCTCGCCATCGCCGGTGCCGTCGTGCTGATGGGCGACAGCCTGACGATCGACACCGACCATTTGTTCGGCGACGCCCTGGGCATCGTCACCGCGATGTTCTACGGCGCCTACATCATCACCGTGGGCCGCCTGCGCGCGCGGTTCTCCACCGCCACGATCATGACCTGGAGCGCGATCGTCACCACCGTCTGCCTGCTGCCGGCGACCTGGGTGATCGGCGAGGCGCTGATCCCGGCGACGCTGTACGGCTGGGCAGTGCTGCTGGGGCTGGCGCTGTTCAGCCACGCCGGCGGCCAGAGCCTGATCGCCTATGCGCTGGCCCACCTGCCGGCGGCGTTCTCGTCGCTCAGCCTGCTGCTGCAACCGGTCGCCGCCGCGGTGCTGGCGTGGCTCATCCTCGGCGAGCCACTGGGCCCGCTGCAGGCGCTCGGCGGCGCCATCGTGCTGGCCGCCATCGCGCTGGCCCACGGCGGCATGCCGCGGGTCGGGGCGTAGCCGGTGGTCGCACGAGCGAGCGGCCGGATGTCGAGCAAGACCAGGTTCACAAGATGCCCACACCTCTGCTCCTCGCCCCGATCTGGGAATTCGAGACGACATCGCCGGATGACCGGTTATGGTAGAGTCGGGATGTGGCGCGGTGGCGGTAGGATCGGCCTGTCTGTTACCGCCCCTTTCGTCCGGCGGTGCCTCACTAGCCGGGCCATGACTCCGTTTCCACACCTCGCTCATCGAACCGGACTTGCAGATTTCCCCCATCCGGCTCTCGGACAAGACTTCACGCCTTCACCCACGGCACGTCGTGCCCAAGCCGGCTCAGGCGTACGAGCCCGAAGTGCCCGTAAAGGTGCGAGAGTGGATAGCTCCCACCCTTGCGTCGCCTGACCTTGTGCTTGGCGCGCAACCACCGGCGCAACCGCACAGCTGTGTAGTTGTCGAGCGCTCGGTACGCTTTGTTGACGGTCCCTACTTCGAAGTAGTTCGCCCATCCGCGCA
>JAZFQW010000136.1:0-4347 GCA_036445335.1 Alphaproteobacteria bacterium
CCCCGTGTTCCTTCACCATGCCTAGCCAGGTGCCGTCGATGAACTGGTAGAGTCCGGCGGCCGAGCTGGTGGCGGCGCGGCTGTCGGCGCGGAACGCGCTTTCGCGCGCCGCCCCGGCCAGCATGTAACGGAAATCGACGCCGGTGCGCCGGCTGGCGTCGCGCACCGCGCTCAACACCTGGTCGCTCACGGTGTAGGCGCCGATCGAATGGGTGACGGCCATGGCCCCTCGCGGACGATTGGTTCACCAGTCGACGAAGCAAGCGGGGTGCCAGGACCGATGCCGCGGTTTTCGGCGCCCCGGCGGACGATGGCCGCGGAAGTCCCGGCGTCGGCGCGGCAGATCTTGCCGGTAGTGCGCAGACTCTGCCGTCCCGCCGCGGGCGGAGTCGGAGTCCCACGTGTCCGGTGTGGGTGCGGTGGAGACTGGGCGATTGGGCGGCGCCATTTTCCGTCGGATTCGGAACACCAGGGGGTCGCGGCGATGGCGCGGGTGATGAAGGTGGCAGTGCGGGCGTTCGGCGAGCCGCTGGCGATCGACGAGGTGCCGGTCCCCGACGTCGTGTCCAGTGTGAGAAGTGCGGGCTAAAGGCCACACCGGCGTCATGCCGGATTAACCAGTCCTGTGTCAGGCACCGAACGCCACTTGGTTGATCGGCGGCAGGTGGGGGCTGAGCAGGGTCCAACGCTCGCCGCCCGACTGGCCGGCCCAGAGGTTGCCCGTGGTCGAGCCCATCGCCAAGTGCTCGCCCGTGCCGTCGATGTCGAGCGCGTGGCGGTAGACCAGGTCGTAGGCCGGTGGCGGCGGCAGGCCGTCGCTCAGCGCCTCGAAACTGGCGCCGCCGTCGGTCGTCCGGCTGACCACGAACCGGCCGTCGACCGGGACGCGGCAATCGTCCTTGACCGCGGGCGCGAACCAGGCGGTGTTCGGGTCCGCCGGGTGGACGGCGACGGCGAAGCCGAACGAAGACGGCGCGGCGGTGGTGATCTCGGTGAAGGTCTCGCCGCCGTCGGCGGAGCGGAAGATGCCGTTGTGGTGCTGGCACCAGACGATGTCGGGCGCCGCGCGGCACTGCGCCAGCCGGTGCGGGTCCTGCACCGCGCGGTCGTCGCTGCGGTTGGGCGGCATGTAGTCGGCGCGCAGGCCGGTGCCGCCCAGGGCCCACGTGGCGCCGCCGTCGGCGCTGGTCCACACCCCGCCGCACGACACGCCGACGGTCAGCCGCCGGCTGTCGCGCGGGTCGACGCAGACGGTGTGGATGCCGGGATCGTCGTAGCCGCCGCCGAACCAGTCGGCGCGTTCCGGCGCGGCCCACAGGCCGTCGACCAGGGTCCAGCTCTCGCCGCGGTCGGTCGAGCCGAACAGCCCGCCGGGGATCGTGCCGGCCCACAGCAGGCCCGGCCGGTCGGCGCCGCCGGCCGCCAAAGTCCAGATCAGCGACACGCTGGGTGCGTCGTCGCCGTCGACCGCCGGAAAGGCCGGCGCCGGCAACTCGGTCCAACAATCGCCGCCGTCGTCTGAGCGGTGCAACTTGACGCCGAAATGGCCGAGATTTAGCCCTGCGTACAGCGCGCCGTCGCGCCCGTCGGGCAGCACCGCGGTCACCGGATCGCCCAGGAACGCAGTGCGTACGTGCTCCCAACCGGCGCCGGCCCGGGTGAGCGTGAACAGCCCCTTGCGGGTCGCGACGTACAGTCTGTCGGTCATGTCACACCGCCGTTCGATATGGCCTGGCGGGCTTGCCGTGGGACATCTCAGACATCCGGGTCACCCGCCGGAGAGCGCCTGGAAAACATGGACCTGGTCGTCCGGCCGCACCGGGTCGGTGAGGCCGGCGCGGTCTTCAATGGCGCGGTCGTTGACGAAGACATTGACGTGGCGGCGCAGGCGACCCCGGTTGTCCAGCAGGTACGACCGCAGCCTCGGATTGCCGTCGAACACGGCATCGAGCACCGCCCCGACCGTGCCGCCTGCGACGGCCGCCGGCGGGCACTCGACGTGGCGCTGCAGGTTGGCGGTGAAGCTGACGCGCGGCATCGGTTTCCTCGCCGACAGCTTGCCGCCGTTTTCCCGTGCGCGCAACCGCCGGCGCGGGTCGGCGGCGTCAGAGTCAGGCTAGCCCGCATCTCTCACACAGGACGCGACGCAGACCGTGGCCGGTGTGAAAATGTGGGCTAGGAGTGGATCCCGGTCGCTCCGCCGCCTTCACCGCGACGCCAGCGCCGGCCGGGCCGGCGCCGCCTCGACCGCGTGCACCAGGTAGCGCAGCGGGCCGCCGGGCACCACCGCGTCGAACGGATAGCAGGTCACCAGGGTCAGCGACGACGCGGCCGGGTCGGACGGGATCGCGGCGTCGCGGTAGTCGACGATGTCGGTGCCGGCGACGCGGTAGGCGTGGACCCTGCCGTCGGCGGTCTGCAGCGCCAGCGCGTCGCCCGACGCCAGGTCGGCGAGGAAACCGAAGTGGGTGTCGCGGTGGGCGCTGATCAGCGCCGCGCCGACGGCGCCCGGCTCGGCCGAGCCGTCGAGATGACCGGGGCCGAACGCCAGCGCGCGGCCGCTGGCGCCGTCCAGCACGATCAGGTCGACGCCGTGCGCCGGCGCGGTCAGCCGCGCGACCGGCCAGGTGTCGGCCCACGGCCACGGCCGCATCCGCTCCTCGCCGGCCAGGGTCCGGTCCCAGGCATGCTGCAGCAGCATCTGGGCCAGAACCGCCTTGGCGTGGATGTAGACCCCGGCGCCGACCTGCCACAGCCCGAGGCCGAGCAGCAGCGCCGCCGGCGCCAGCAGCCAGCCGCGCCGGAGCGGGCGGCGCGCGCTCACGGCGCGAACCGGACCATGCGCCGGGCCATCCAGAACAGCCCGGCCGCCAGGATCAGGCACACCAGACCGAAGATCAGGTTGGCCTGGGCCGGCGTGGCGGTGTTCGGCAACCGGGTCACGCGATAGGGCGATCCGGTCTCCGCCATCGCGCGGATCGCGTCGAGCGACGCCGCGGCGAATTGCATCGCCACGCCGTGCGGCATGTTGGTGGCGACCGGATCGGTGCCCAGCGTCGCGCCGTCCGGCCGCACCACGGCGTCATCGACCGCCACCAGGCTGGTGTAGGCGCTGACCAGACCGTGCGCCAGTGCCACCTCGAGGATCCGCCGGCGGGTCTCCGCGGGGTCGGCGCCGCGATAGCGCGCGCGTTCCAGCTCGGCGATCTTGGCGCGCGCCCACAACGCGGCGATGCCGGGCGCCGGCCGGTCCGGCGCCAGCGTCACGGTCTCGGTCCAGGCGGCGCCGGCGTCGCGCCCGGACAGCGTGACCCGGCCCCCGGTGCCGCGCGGCAGCCGCACCGCGACCACGATCGGCTCGCCGAGATAGAGGTCGGGCACGGTGGCGGGATAGGCCTCCGGCGTCGCGCCGCCCGGCCAGACGATGGCGATGTCGGTCAGCGCCGGGTTCTCCAGCCTGGCGAACAGCGCCGCCATCTTGTCGCCGACCTCGCCGGCGGCGCCGATATAGGTGAAGCTGCCGCGGCCGATCTCGGCCGCCTCGCGCATGAAATGGCTGTTCGGCGCGCTGCCGATGCCGACGGTGAACAGCCGGCGATCGCCCAGCCGGTCGTGGATCACGCCGAACAGCTCGGCCTCATTGCCGACGCTGCCGTCGGTGATGAACACCACCTGGCGGATGGCGCCGCCCTCGGCGCCGTCGCCGGACAGCGCCAGTTCCAGCGCCGGTCGCATCTCGGTGCCGTGGTTGGCGACCAGCGCGTCGACGAAGCGGCGGCCCAGCGCCAGGGCCTTGTCGTCGGCCGGCCGCGCCGCGCCGAACAATGGGCGCGGCCGGTCGTTGAATGCGATGATGTTGAAGCGGTCGGCGCCGTCCAGCCGGCCGAGCGCGTACAGCAGCGCCTGCCGCGCCTGGACGATCGAGGTGCCGGCCATCGACCCCGACGTGTCGATCACGAAGACGATCTCGCGCGGCAAGGCGGTCGTCTCGGCCGCGGCCGGCCGGTGCGGCGGCATGATCATCATCAGGTGGAAGTCCTCGCCGGCGACGGTCTCGCTGAACAGGGCGGCGGTCGGCTCGGCTCCGGCGGCGGACCGCCAGACCAGCTCGAAGTCGCGGTCGGCCCAGGCCCCGCCGGCGGCCAGCGACACGGTGAACCGGCCGCCGCCACGCTGTTCCACGGTGATCTCGTGGTATGGGCTGTCGATGCCGGCGACCGCGAAGCCGGGATCCAGCGCGACGGTCAGGCTGATCGGGTTGACCGGGCCCAGCGCGGGGTCGGCGACCGGCGGGGTGATCGCCGCGGCGTCGGGCACCCGGTCGGTGTTCGCCGCCCAGCCGGTGCC
>JAZFQW010000137.1:0-6662 GCA_036445335.1 Alphaproteobacteria bacterium
TACGCAAGCCTCGGCGAAGGCCCCGCTTTGCCCGCTGCCGAACGTGACGCGGATCTCGCAGGTCGCCGCGCCACATTTGGCGAGCGCGCATGCGTTCGCTTCCGCTTGGCTGGCCATGTTGGTGCAGATCCCGGACGGGGCCGGATGCGGGGAACCGCCGGTCGCGATCGCGCCGTGGTAGTGGCGGCGCGGCCGGAGAGAATGACCCGCGCCGGCATTCGGAACGGTGCCAAATCCGCGACCTGGAACCCTCACCGCTACCCCGGCACCCTGCAGACCTTCTCGGGCCGTCAATTTCGCAGCTAACTCATTGAAAACGTGGCGGGCGATGACGGGACCAAACCGTCAACCTTCTCGAGAAATTCGAGATGCCCGTGTGCGTGCCCGGTCTCGCCCTCCGCCGTCGACGTGAAAACCGCGGCGACGTCATTGTAGCCCTCGATGTCCGCCTTCTGGGCAAAATAGAGATAGCGACGGTTGGCCTGGCTCTCGCCGGCGAACGCGTCTTTCAGGTTGGCCTTGGTCTTGCTCCCCTTGAGCGACATGGATTTTCTCCCGATGACAGGTGGGCTGGGCCGGTTCCGCGCGGTCCCGCGAATGCTTGCAACACCTGGAGATATCGCACCCCGAATGGGCCGAGCCAATAGATTAGAATTGCTCTAATTGTATCCGCCGAATCGGCGGCACGTGGTCAATCGGCGTCGGTGAGCCTGACGACGACGTCGACTCGGGCGACCTTGGCGCCGGCCGGCGGCGGGGGAAGGTTTTCGACGATGATGGCACCGCCTGCGATGTCCATCAATTCCCCCCTCTTCTGGTGGAAGAAATGGTGATGTTCGGCGGTATTGGTGTCGAAATAGGACCGCCCGGGCTCGACCACGACCTCGCGCAGCAGGCCGGCGCCGGTGTATTGGTGCAGCGTGTTGTAGACGGTGGCGAGCGACACGCTGATCCGCGCGGCCATCGCCTCGGCGTGGAGCTGTTCGGCGGTGACATGACGGTCGCCGCCGTCGAACAGCAGGCGTGCCAGCGCCAGCCGCTGGCGAGTCGGCCGCAGACCTGCGTCGTGCAGCAGGTCGAGGGCTTGGCTGTACGGGCGGCCGCGCTTCATGCCGGTCATATGGGAAGCGATTTACCGGTTTGTAACCCGGACGACGGTATGGACCGCACAATTCCGTTCGGTCGCCGGCGTGTCGCCCCGGCGGGGGCCAGCGGCGACAGGTTCCGATCGGCGCCGGCCTATCCGAATGATGCCTTGTGCCCGACCGGAAAATTAGTACAGTCCCGCTCAAGAGACGAATGCGCAGCCAGGTTATCCCGCGGTGATCGGCAAAAATAGCTACAGCTTCGAAGAGCTCCTGCAGTGCGCCCACGGCAAGTTGTTCGGTCCCGGCAATGCGCGCCTGCCGCTGCCGCCGATGTTGATGTTCGACCGCATCACGCGGATCGCCGACCGCGGCGGCGAGCACGACAAGGGCGAGGTCGAGGCCGAAATGGACGTCAAGCCGAAGCTGTGGTTCTTCGGCTGCCACTTCGAGTCGGATCCGGTGATGCCGGGCTGCCTGGGCCTCGACGCCCTGTGGCAGCTGCTCGGTTTCTTCTGCGGCTGGACCGGGGCGCCGGGACGCGGCCGGGCGCTTAGCGTCGGCGAGGTGAAGTTCACCGGCGAGGTGCTGCCGAAGGCCAAGCTGATCACCTATCGGTTGGATGTGAAGCGATTCATCAACCGCAAGATCATCCTGGGAATCGCCGACGGCACCGTCCAGGTGGACGGCAATCCGATTTACGAGGCCAAGGACCTCAGGGTCGGCCTGTTCGCGGCGGCGCAGCCCGCCTAACACCGACGAGCGGAGATCGCGGATATGCGCCGAGTCGTCGTCACCGGAATCGGCATCGTCAGCAGCATCGGCAACGACAAGAACGAGGTGCTGGACAGCCTGCGCCGGGGCCGCTCGGGCATCGTCTTCGCCAATGAATACAAGGAGCTTGGCTTTCGCTGCCACGTGCACGGCTCGCTGAAACTCGACATCGACGCGGCGGTCGACCGCAAGATCAGACGGTTCATGGGCGACGGCGCGGCCTACAACTACATCGCCATGGAACAGGCGATCGCCGACGCCGGGCTTGAGCCGGGCGACGTATCGCACCCTCGCACCGGCCTGGTGATGGGCTCCGGCGGGCCGTCGACCCAAAACATCGTGGCCGCCGCCGACATAACCCGTGACAAGGGACCGCGGCGGGTCGGCCCGTATATGTTGCCGCGCTGCATGTCGAGCACGAACTCCGCGACCCTGGCGACGCCGTTCAAGATCAAGGGCGTGAACTACTCGATCAGCTCGGCCTGCTCGACCAGCGCCCACTGCATCGGCAATGGCGCCGAAATGATCCAATGGGGCAAACAGGACATTGTTTTCGCCGGCGGCGGCGAGGAGTTGCACTGGACCCTGTCGGTGCTGTTCGACGCCATGGGCGCGCTGTCGTCGAAATTCAACGACACGCCGGAACGCGCCTCGCGGCCCTACGACGCCGACCGCGACGGCTTCGTGATCTCCGGCGGCGGCGGCGTCGTCGTGCTGGAAGAGCTGGAGCACGCCCGGGCCCGCGGCGCCAAAATATACGCCGAACTATCCGGCTACGGCATCAGCTCGGACGGCTACGACATGGTGGCGCCGTCCGGCGAGGGCGCGGCGCGCTGCATGCAATTGGCGATCGACACGCTGGACCGCCCGGTCGACTATATCAACGCCCACGGCACCTCGACACCAGTCGGCGACCTCCCCGAGCTGGACGCCATCCGCAACGTGTTCGGCGACGCCGCGCCCGCGATCAGCTCGACGAAATCGCTGACCGGGCATTCGCAGGGCGCCACCGGCGCGCACGAATCGATCTATTCGATCCTGATGCTGCAGCACGACTTCATTGCCGCATCGGCCAACATCGAAACGCTCGACCCCGGGGCCGAAGGCCTGCCGATCGTCCGCCAGCGCCGAGACGACGCCGGACTGAACTGCGTCATGTCGAACAGCTTCGGCTTCGGCGGAACCAACGCGGCGCTGGCATTCACGCGTTACCAAGAATAGCGCCGGCGCGGGGCGGCGCGACAACAAGCGGGACTGATGGGGATGCAAAGCGCAGATGACCGTTGAACCGGGGTTGATGGCAGGCAAGCGGGGCCTGGTGCTGGGCGTGGCCAACAACCATTCGATCGCCTGGGGCATCGCCCAGGCGCTCAGCCGGCATGGCGCCGAGCTGGCCTTCACCTATCAGGGCGAGGCGTTTCGTCGCCGCGCCGAGCCGCTGGCCCGGTCGGTCGGCAGCGAGATCGTGCTGCCGTGCGACGTCGAGGACGAGGCCAGCATCGACGCGGTGTTCGACCGGTTGCGCTCCGGCTGGGGGCGGCTCGACTTCGTGGTGCACGCGGTGGCCTATTCCGACAAGGAAGAGCTCAAGGGCCGCTATCTCGACACCACC
This sequence comes from Alphaproteobacteria bacterium, assembly GCA_036445335.1. GTDB lineage: Bacteria > Pseudomonadota > Alphaproteobacteria > DSM-16000 > Inquilinaceae > JAZFQW01. The sequence continues at coordinate 3,472 of JAZFQW010000137.1, forward strand.
CTGGACAATTTCGTCCGCACGATGCGGATCTCCTGCTTCTCGTTCACCGCGCTCGCGCGCCACGCCGCGCCGCTGATGACCGACGGCGGCAGCCTGTTGACCCTGACATTTGTGGGCGCGGAACGCGTGATGCCGAACTACAACGTCATGGGCGTCGCCAAGGCGGCGCTGGAGGCGAGCGTGCGCTATCTGGCGGCCGACTTGGGGCCGCAGGCGATCCGCGTCAACGCGATCTCGGCCGGCCCGCTTCGCACCCTGGCCGGCAGCGCCATCGCCGACGCCCGCTATGTCTACAAATACAGCCAGGCCACCGCGCCGCTGCGCCGCAGCGTCCTGCTGGACGAGGTTGGCGGCGCGGCACTGTATCTGTTGAGTGGTCTGGCAGGTGGCGTCACCGGCGAGGTCCACCACGTCGATTGCGGCTTCCACGCCGTCGGCATGCCCGGCGCCCCGAAGGGCGAATCAGACGCCATCACCTAGCCCGGCGAGGATCGTGTCGGGGGCGTCAGTGAAGACCGCCGCCACGCCGATGTCGAACAGTGCCCGGGCCCGCGCCGGATCGTTGACCGTATAGGCCAGCACCGGCCGGCCGGCGGCCCGCAGCCGCGCGACGCGGTCCGCCGTCAGACGCCGCTGCGACACATTGATGGTGGCCGGCGCCAGGTCGTCGACCTGCGCCATCCAGTCCGCCGGCGGCGTGCCAAACAGCAGGCCGCGCGGCCAGTCCGGCCGGATCCGGCGGACCGCGCGCAACGCTTCCCGCGAATAGCTCGACACCAGCGGCGCCGGCCGATCGGCCGGCCAGACCTGTGCCGCCACGGCCAGCGCCGCCTCCGCGGTCTCGACCTCCCGTCCGTCGCACGGCTTGATCTCGATATTGACGGCGAGCCCCAGCCGGAGCGCCAGGGACAGCGCCTGCGCCAGAGTCGGCACCGGTTCGCCGGCGAAACCCGGACCGAACCAGGCGCCGGCGTCGAGCGCCCGGACCGCCGCCAATCCCATGTCGCGGACCGGCCCGCTGCCGTCGGTGGTGCGGTCGACGAGGCTGTCGTGCAGCAGGATCGGTACGCCGTCGCCGGTCAGCTTGGTGTCGAATTCGACCATGCCGGCGCCCAGCGCCGCCGCCGTGCGCAAACCGGCCAGGGTGTTCTCCGGGGCACGGGCCGCGGCGCCGCGATGGCCGATCACCTTTGGCAGAGGTCGGCTGAGACTCATTCCGCGTCGGTCCCTCGGGCACTGGTTTCGGGATGCGACGGTCACCCGGCCGGCTCCCCGTTCCTCGCCCGCCAGACGGGACCACGGTACGAAGATTACCGACGTCTTGATCGCCGCGGCAATTAACCAATACTTAATGGCAATGGTTTGCAATTCACTTGCGCCAATGCGCCCCGGCGACCGGGCGACGTTTTGCGCGGTAGCTGCAGCCAGCAATCGGAGTTATCGTCGGCGACCGAAGTATTTACCAGTGGACGACCATCACCGATGCGCACCCTCGTCTCATTCCCTCGACGCCCGGCGCGACTGATCGCGGTCCTCGGCCTGGTACTGGCCGGCGGGTGCGCCTTCGACCCGGTCGAGGGCGATCTGATGGGCTCGGTCGACGTTTACCGGACCGACGACGAAGACACCCTGATCCAGCTCGCCCGCGAGTTCGACCTGGGCTATATCGAGCTGGCCGCCGCCAATCCCGGTATCGATCCGTGGGTGCCCGGCGACGGGACCGCGTTGGTGCTGCCGCGGGCGCACCTGCTGCCGGTCGGGGCGAGGGAAGGGATGGTGATCAATCTCGCCGAGCAGCGGTTGTATTATTTTCAAGCCGAATCGACGCCCGTGACCTTCCCCATCGGCATTGGCCGCGAGGGGTTGGATACGCCGCTCGGCGAGACCGAGATCGTGCGCCGCCGCGAGGGTCCGACCTGGACCCCCACCGCCGCGGCGCGCGCCGACGACCCGACCCTGCCGCCCGTGGTTCCCGCCGGCCCGGACAATCCGCTGGGCACCCACGCGCTCTATCTCGGCTGGCCGACCTACCTGATCCACGGCACCAACGAGCCGTACGGCATCGGCCGGCGGGTCAGCCGCGGCTGCATCCGGCTCTATCCCGAGGACATCGTCGCCCTGTACGACATGGTGCCCGACGGCACCCCGGTGCGCGTGGTCAACCAGCCGGTGAAGCTCGGCTGGTCGCGCGGCGAGCTCTATCTGGAGGCGCACCCGACCCTGGTCCAGGGCGACCAGATCGAGTCGGACGGCCGGTTCGACCGCGAGGCGGAGGAGACCTTGGAAGTGGCGGCGCGGATCATCGCCGAGGCCGGCGAGTCGATCGACCGCATCGACTGGGCCACGGTCAACGACGCGATCGCCGGACGCAGCGGCGTCCCGGTGCGCATCACCCGCACCCCGCTCGAGGATTTCCTGCGCTCCGGCTTCGGCGGCTGAGGTCGCGCCACCGGGTCCACTGGCCCGATTACGGCTCGTAGAGCCCGTGGTCCTTGTGCCAGTCGGCGATCGACCGGTCGGGGTAGACCGCGAAATGCGCGTCGTTTGGCCCTTCCCGCACAGCCACCCACGATGACTTGTGGTCAAGCATGATGTGCTGGCGGTCAGCCGCCTCGGGCAGGCTCGAGTCGATCGCCGACGCGAACGGGTGGACCAGCTCCGGCCAGCGCGGGTCGGTGACGTACAACGCGCTGCCGCAATGCCTGCAGAAGTGCCGCCGGCCCTGGCCCACGTCGCTGTCCTCGGCGCCACGGGCGCGGTAGACCGTCACGTGATCCGCGCCAGTGACCTCCAGCGTGCCGGCCTCGCCCATCATGTTGACGGCATAGCCGCCGCCCCCCGCGGTCTTCCGGCAGATCGAGCAATAGCACCGCATGTACGGCACCGGCGTGTGCGACATCACCGAAAACCGCACCGCCCCGCAATGGCAAGAGCCCTCGAGCCGCCGCATGGTCCCCTCCCGCGCGCTGTCCGCCGGCGGCCAGCGTGCCACGCGCCGGCCGCCGCGCCAACCAGATCGCGCCCGTACATTCATACCGACCGACCGACTTCGATCGCCGGGAAGAGTGGCACGTCGCGGCCCGTATCGATCCAAGATCCGACCTGCCGTGTCGGTCCGGGCGATAGCGGTGGCCCAAGCGGGAAGGCCCGGAATAAATCGCCTCTCTCAGGTGTCGTGGTCTTGAGGGCTG
>JAZFQW010000138.1:0-2124 GCA_036445335.1 Alphaproteobacteria bacterium
GGTCGCTCTCGGTGACCGGGATAACCTCCACGGCGATGCCGGTCTGGGCCTCGAATTCGGCCGCCATCGCCTCCTGCTTGGCCAGCCGGTCCGGCTGCTCCTCGGTGGTCCAGAAGCGCAGCGACTGGGCGCCGGCCGGCGCCGTGGCGGCGACCAGGGCGACCGCCCCGACGGCAAGCGCCGACACGGTAATGGAAATCAGTCTGTTCATCTTTTTCCTCCCATTGGGTTCATTGCCTGTGTGGACTCGATCGATTGCGTCTCGGGCGCCGATCATCCGCGGGACCGCGCGGGTCGCAGGCGGCTAGTGCCGAGTTGGGCCGGCGCGTCTCGACTATTCTAGCCCGCTTTTCTAACACTGACCACGGTATGCGCTCGCAGGCGGTGATGATCGCCGGCGCCAAGACCGGCCTCGAGGCGGCCGAGGCGGCCGGCGACGTCGTCACCGCCGACCTCATGACCCAGCGCATCGCCGTCCACGAAAAGACCGCCTGGATCCTGCGGAGCCTGGGGGCGTAGCGGCGGCCGGAAGCGGGTCGGGGTCGACCGCCGCCGTTGCCATCGCGGCCCGTGACGGCCGGACGCGAACGTGGCAGGCTAGGCCCCTGGCCGACCGGACCGACGCCCGCGTCGGAGCTTGCCCTGGCCAGGCCCGCCCAGAAGCTCCGGAGCCGTCCGATGACCACACCCTCCGACGAGTCCGCCAACCGGCGGGTGGTGCGCGCGCCGCGCGGGACCGAGCTGTCGGCCAAGAGCTGGCTGACCGAGGCACCGCTGAGGATGCTGATGAACAATCTGGACCCCGACGTCGCGGAGAACCCCGACGAGCTGGTGGTCTATGGCGGCATCGGCCGGGCGGCGCGCAACTGGGACTGCTTCGACGCGCTGGTCGCCACCCTGCGCCGGCTCGACGGCGACCAGACCCTGCTGGTCCAGTCGGGCAAGCCGGTCGGCGTGTTCCGGACCCACGAGGACGCGCCCAGGGTGCTGATCGCCAACTCCAACATAGTGCCGCACTGGGCGACCTGGGACCACTTCCGCGAGCTCGACGCCAAGGGCCTGATGATGTACGGCCAGATGACCGCCGGCTCGTGGATCTATATCGGCAGCCAGGGCATCGTCCAGGGAACCTACGAGACCTTCGTCGAGATCGGCCGCCGGCACTATGGCGGCGACCTCGCCGGCAAGTGGATCCTGACCGGCGGGCTGGGCGGCATGGGCGGCGCCCAGCCGCTGGCGGCGACCATGGCCGGCGCCTCGATGCTGGCCGTGGAATGCCAGGCCAGCCGCATCGACAAGCGCCTGGCGACCGGCTATGTCGACCGCGGCACCGACAGCCTGGACGACGCGCTTGCCCAGATCCGCGCCGCCGGCGAGGCCGGCGAGGCGGTGTCGGTCGCGCTGCTGGGCAACGCCGCGGAGGTGTTCCCCGAATTGGCGCGGCGCGCCAGGGACGACCCGGGCGGCCGGCCCGACGCGGTGACCGACCAGACCAGCGCGCACGACCCGCTGAACGGCTATCTGCCGGCCGGCTGGACCTGGGACGAGGCGGAACGCCGCCGCCGCACCGAGCCCGAGGCGGTGATCGCCGCCGCCAAGCGGTCGATGGCGGTGCAGGTCCGCGCCATGCTGGACTTCCACGCCATGGGCGTGCCGACCCTGGACTACGGCAACAATATCCGCCAGGTGGCGCTGGAAGAGGGCGTCGCCGACGCGTTCGACTTCCCCGGCTTCGTGCCGGCCTATGTCCGGCCGCTGTTCTGCCGCGGCATCGGGCCGTTCCGCTGGGCCGCGCTGTCGGGCGATCCCGACGACATCTACAAGACCGACGCCCGGGTCAAGGCGCTGATCCCCGACGACGCGCACCTGCACAACTGGCTGGACATGGCGCGCGAACGCATCCAGTTCCAAGGCCTGCCGGCGCGGATCTGCTGGGTCGGGCTGGGCGACCGCGCGCGGCTCGGCCTCGCCTTCAACGAGATGGTGGCAAGCGGAGAATTGCAGGCGCCGATCGTGATCGGCCGCGACCATCTCGACTCCGGCTCGGTCGCCAGCCCCAACCGCGAGACCGAGGCCATGCGCGACGGCTCCGACACCGTGTCCGACTGGCCGCTGCTGAACGCC
>JAZFQW010000139.1:0-6690 GCA_036445335.1 Alphaproteobacteria bacterium
GGCCTGATCAGTCCATGACAATGGCTATGATGCGCTTGCTGGCGGACACCGTCTGTAAAGTTCGAACTACTAGATCGCGACCGGTACCGCCTTGGCGACCCGGTCGATCTGGCTCAGCGTTTCCAGGATGCCCCTCAGCCGGTCGAGCGGCACCATGTTCGGGCCGTCGCTGGGGGCGCGGTCGGGGTCCTGGTGGGTCTCCATGAACACCGCCGCGACGCCGACCGCCACGGCCGCCCGCGCCAGCACCGGCACGAATTCGCGCTGGCCGCCGGACCGCCCGCCGAGCCCGCCGGGCTGTTGTGCCGAATGGGTGGCGTCGAACACCACCGGATAGCCGGTCTTGGCGAGGATCGGCAGCGACCGCATGTCGGACACCAGCGTATTGTAACCGAAGCTGGTGCCGCGTTCGGTCAGCAGGATGTTGCGGTTGCCGGCGCCGATGATCTTGTCGACGATGTTCGGCACGTCCCACGGCGCCAGGAACTGGCCCTTCTTGACGTTGACTGTCCGGCCGGTGGCCGCCGCCGCCTCCAGCAGATCGGTCTGCCGGCACAGGAAGGCCGGAATCTGCAGCACGTCGACCGCCTCGGCGACCCGCGCGCACTGCTCGGCGGTGTGGACGTCGGTCAGTACCGGGCAGCCATGCGTCTGGCGCACCTCGGCCAGGACCGGCAGGCTCTTGTCCAGGCCCAGGCCGCGCGGGCTGTCGGCCGAGGTTCGGTTGGCCTTGTCGAACGAGGTCTTGTAGATCAGGCCCATCCCGAGATCTTCGGTCAGCTCGACCAGCGCATGGCTCATCTCCAACGCGTGCTGGCGGCTCTCCAGGGCGCAGGGGCCGGCGATCAGCGTGAACGGCCGGTCGTTGGCGACGGTCAGGTCGCCGATCTCTACGGCGTGGGCTTGTGTCATCGGATCCTCTCGTGCGGACGGGCCGGCGGTCGCCCGCGCATCGTCGCTGTGCCACGCCACCACCGTATGGCGAATTCCGCCCGAATTGGACGCCCGTGTGGCGCCTACACCAGCCGGCTTTGCTCGATCGCCGCCCGGATGAACGCGGTGAACAGCGGGTGCGGCTCGAACGGCTTGGATTTCAGCTCGGGGTGGAACTGCACGCCGATGAACCAGGGATGGCCGGGCAACTCGACGATCTCCGGCAACTGGCCGTCGGGCGACAGGCCGGAGAACCGCAGGCCCGAGGATTCCAGTCGGTCGCGGTAATTGATGTTGACCTCGTAGCGGTGGCGATGGCGCTCGCTGATCGCCGACCTGCCATAGATGTCGTGCACCTGGCTGTCGTTCAGCAGGATGGCGTCGTAGGCGCCCAGCCGCATCGTGCCGCCCAGATCGTCGCCCTTGAGCCTGGTCTCGCGCGTGTTGCCGCGCACCCATTCGGTCATCAGCCCGACCACCGAATCACGGATCTGGCCAAACTCGCTGGACCCGGCGTCGGGCAGGTCGGCCATGTTGCGTGCCGCCTCGATCACCGCCATCTGCATGCCGAAGCAGATGCCGAAATAGGGCACCTTGTGCTCGCGGGCAAACTGCGCGGCGCGGATCTTGCCCTCCGAGCCGCGCTCTCCGAAGCCGCCGGGCACCAGGATGCCGTGGACATCCTCCAGGCGGATCCGCGCGTCCTCGTTCTCGAAGATCTCCGAGTCCATCCAATCGAGGTTGACCTTGACGTTGTTGGCGATGCCGCCGTGGGTCAGCGCCTCCGACAGGCTCTTGTAGCTGTCGATCAGCGAGGTGTATTTGCCGACCACGCCGATCGTCACCTCGCCCTCCGGCTGGCGCACCCGGTGCACGATGTCGCGCCACCGCGTCAGGTCGGGCGGCGGCGCATCGGCGCTGCCGAAATAGTCGAGCACCTGGTCGTCGAGGCCCTGCTCGTGGTAGCTCACCGGCACTTGGTAGATTGTGTCGACGTCCAGCGCCGCGATCACCCGCTGCGGCCGCACGTTGCAGAACAGCGCGATCTTGCGCTGCTCGTTCTCGGGGATCTCGCGGTCGGCGCGGCACAGCAGAATGGCGGGCTGGATGCCGACCGACAGCAGCTCCTTCACCGAATGCTGGGTCGGCTTGGTCTTCAGCTCGCCGGCGGTCGGCAGGTAGGGCAGCAGGGTCGCGTGAATGAACAGAGCCCGGTCCATACCGACCTCGTTGCCGAATTGGCGAATCGCCTCCAGGAACGGAAGGCTCTCGATGTCGCCGACGGTGCCGCCGATCTCGCACAGCACGAAGTCCTCGTCGCTGATATCGGAGCGCAGGAAGTCCTTGATCGCGTCGGTGACATGGGGAATGACCTGCACCGTCGCGCCGAGATAATCGCCGTGGCGTTCCCGCGCCAGCACGTTGGAATAGATCTGCCCGGTAGTGACGTTGTCGCTCTTGCGCGCCGGCACGCCGGTGAAGCGCTCGTAATGGCCGAGATCCAGGTCGGTCTCGGCGCCGTCGTCGGTGACGAACACCTCGCCGTGCTGGGTCGGGCTCATGGTGCCCGGATCGACGTTCAGATAGGGGTCCAGCTTGCGCAGGCGCACCTTGAAGCCACGGGCCTGGAGCAACGCCCCTAGCGCCGCCGACGCCAACCCCTTGCCGAGAGATGAGACCACGCCGCCGGTCATGAAGATGTACCGCGTCATGGACCCCCACCTTAAACCAAACCGTGGTCGCGCCAAAAGGGGAAAGAGCGGCCGGTCTGCCGCCCCTGGATGATTCGCCCGCCCGGGCCGCGATCAGTCGGAGAGTGGGACCGACGGGCCGCCGCTGTCGGCCGGAAACTCGATCGGTGCCGGCGTGTTCTCGACCTCGATTCGCGGCACCCTGCCGCCGCCGGCGAGGATCGCAAGGACGAGGCTGGTGACCATGAAACTGCCGGCCAGCACCGCGGTGACGCGGGTCAGCAGGTTCGCGGTGCCGCGGATCGACATCATGTTGCCCATCCCGCCGCCGCCCATGCCCAGCCCGCCGCCTTCGCTGCGCTGGATCAGGACGACACCGACCAGCGCGATGGCGATGAGCAGGTGGATAACCAGAATGACTTGTTGCAAGGGATCACCCGTATCGAGACCGTGGTGTCGATGCGCCACGCGGATCGCCGGCGCCGATCGCGGAGCCGGCGGGCCGGTGCCATCGGACGGGCTCTTTTACAGAAGCCGGATGCTAGGCGCAACTTTGTCCGATCGCCCAGAAATCCTCGACCTTCAGGCTGGCGCCGCCAACCAGCGCGCCGTCGACATTCGCCACCGCCATCAGCCCGCCGGCGTTGCCGGGCTTGACCGAGCCGCCATACAGGATACGCACGGCATCCGCCGACGCAAGGCGGTCGCGCAACCGTTTGCGGATGTGGGCGTGAACCTCGGCGACGTCGCCCGTGGTCGGGGTCCGCCCGGTGCCGATCGCCCACACCGGTTCGTAGGCGATCACCGTGTTGTCGGCGGTGGCGCCGGCGGGGATCGATCCGGCGAGCTGGCGGGTGCAGACCGCAAGGGCCTCGCCGGCGTCCCGCTCGGCCTCGGTCTCGCCGATGCAGATGATCGCGGTCAGGTCGGCACGATGGGCGGCCAGGGCCTTTGCGGCGACTGTCTTATCGGATTCGCCATGGCCCTGGCGCCGTTCCGAATGGCCGACGATCACGTGGCTGCAGCCGAGGTCCGCCAGCATCTCCGCCGCGATGTCGCCGGTGTGGGCGCCGTCGGCGGCGGCGTGGCAGTCCTGGCCGCCCAGCAGGACGCCGCTGCCGGCGACCGCCTGGCCGACCGCGGCGACCATGGTGGCGGGCGGACACAGCAGCATGTCGAAGCCGGCGTCCGAGGTCTCGGCGTAGCGGCTGGCAAGGCCGGTCGCAAGCGCCAGCCCGTCCGAAGTCAAACCGTTCATTTTCCAATTGCCGGCGGCCAGCTTGCGCACCATGTCGATTGCGTCCCGGGGTGTGGTGAAAGGGGCCGCTACCATTTAGCAAGGGGTGGCGGCAATTGCCAGCCGTCGCGCAACGGCGGTTGCCGCACCGCCGCCGCGCTTATACTATGCCGCCGCGCCGCGCCGCCGGGAAGGCACGCGGCACCGTCAAGGCGGCCGGCGCGGGTCTCCATCAACCACAGTGTATCGACGCCATGCTTCAACTCATCCGCGGCAAGATCGGCTCCTGGTTCGTCAAGATGCTGTTCGGCTTCCTGATCCTCAGCTTCGCCGTCTGGGGCATCGGCGACATTATCCGCCAGCGCGCCGCCGACCTGACCGTCGCCACCGTCGGCGACCTGGAGATCTCGGCGCAGGCGCTGGATACCGCCTTCGCCGCCCAGGTGACGCAAATGCGGCGGGTCTTCGGCCAGGACTTCGACACCGCGACCGCGCTGAGCCTGGGGCTGCTGAACCAGGCGCTGAACGGGTTGATCACCAACACTCTCTACGACCACGCCGCGGCGGATTTCGGCCTCACCCCGTCCGACGACCTGGTCAAGGACGTGATCCGCCGGCAATCGGAGTTTCAGAACGAGTTCGGCCAGTACGACCGCGCCATCTTCGAGTCCCTGCTGGCGATCAACCGACTAACCGTGGAGGAATATTTCGCCGAGCGGCAGCGCGGCATGGCTCGCGAACAGCTGGCCGGTGCGGTCGGCGCCGGCGCCACCATCCCGGCCACCCTGGCCGACCGCCTCTACCGCTTTACCGCCGAGACCCGCCGCGCCCGCCTGATCACGATCGACGACACGGCGATGCGCGACATCCCGGCGCCCACCGAACCCGACCTGATCGCCTACCACCAGGACAACGCCGCCGACTTCACCGATCCGGAATACCGCGTGCTGACCATCGTCAACCTGACGCCGGAGCTGCTGGCGGAGGAGATCGGGATTCCCGAACAGGTGGTGCGCGATGAATATGACGCCAATATCGATCGGTACACCCAGGACGAACAGCGCGGTTTCGACCAGGTGGTCGTGGCCGACGAGGACACCGCCGCGCGGATCGCGGAGGCGGCGCAATCCGGACTGTCCCTGCGTGACGCGGTCGGCGATACCGGCGCCCGCGTCGTCTCGCTGGATCTGACCACTCGCGACGCCTATCCGGCCGAACTGCCGGAGCTCGCCGAAGCGGCGTTTACGCTGCCGGTCGGCGGCGTCTCCGACCCGGTGCGATCGCCCTTCGGGTGGCACGTGCTGCAGATCGCCGAGATCGTTCCCGCCGGCACCCAGTCTTACGAGACGGTCCGCCCGGCCATCGAGGCGGACCTGAAGATGGACGAGGCGTTGGACCTGGTGTTCGAGGTCGCCAACGAGCTCGACGACGCGCTGGCTGGTGGCGCAACCCTGGAGGAAGCCGCCGACCGGCTGGGCCTGCCGGTGACCGTCACGCCGCCGCTGTCGCGCAGCGGGCTCACCCAGGACGGCGGCGAAGCCCCCGCCATGCCGGCGCAAATCGAGATCCTCCGAACCGCATTCCAGCTTGCGGACCGCGAGGAAAGCCGGCTGGAGGAGACCGTCGACGAGGGCTACTACATCGCGCGGCTCGACCGCATCGTCGCGCCGTCGGTCCGGCCGCTGGACGCCGTGCGGGCGGCGGTCGCCGACGGCTGGTACGCCGGGCAGCGGGCCGCCGCCGCGCTGGCGCTCGCCGAGACCGTGGCCGTCCGGCTGGGCGGCGGCGAGGACGCCGCGGCGGTCGCCGCCGATATCGGCGCCACCGCGACCACGCTGACCGAACTGCGGCGCGACGGCTCCAATCGTAGCGATTTGCCGCGGACGCTGATCAACGGGGTGTTCGCCCTGGACGTGGGTGGCGTCGCCGTCTCGGCGGCCGACGCCGGCCAGTATGTCGCGGTGCTGGAGGCGATCCAGCCGGCGACCTCGCCCGATCCGGGCGAAGTGGAGGCGATCAGCGAGCGCGAGACCGAGGTGATTGCCAACGAGCTGCTGAGCGGGTTTCTGGAGGCGCTACGCGCGAAATACGGCGTCGAGATCCACAACGAGGCGATCGACCGCTTCTTCCAGCCGAACTAGCGATGCCGGTGGCGCCCGACCTCGACGCCTTCCGGGCGTGCTACCGCGACGGCCGCGCGCAGGTCGTCTGGACCAATCTAGTCGCCGACCTGGAGACGCCCGTATCGGCGATGCTCAAGATCGCCGACGGCCGGCCGTACAGTTTCCTGCTGGAATCGGTCGAAGGCGGCGCCGTCCGCGGGCGCTATTCGGCGATCGGGCTGAAGCCCGACGTGATATGGCGCTGCCGGCGCGACAGGGTCGAAGTCAACCGCCGCGCCCGCTTCGACCCCGATGCCTACGAGCCCGTACCCGCGCCGCCGCTCGACAGCCTGCGGGCGCTGATCGCCGAAAGCCGCATCGACCTGCCGGACGAGCTGCCGCCGATCGCCGCCGGGCTGTTCGGCTATCTGGGCTACGACATGGTCCGGCAGATGGAGCGCATCCCCGACGCCAACCCGGATACCCTGGGTGTGCCCGACGGCGTGCTGGTCCGGCCGACGGTGATGGCGGTGTTCGACACCATCGAGGACCTGGTCACCATCGTCACCCCGGTCTGGCCGCAGGACGGCGTCGGCGCCGACGCGGCGTATCGCCAGGCGCGCGAGCGGCTGTCCGATGTGGTCGCCGACTTCGAGCGCAGCCTGCCGTACCGGCGCGAGCGCGCCGCCTCGATCGGCGCGCTGCCCGAGCCGGTCTCCAACATGAG
>JAZFQW010000140.1:0-4796 GCA_036445335.1 Alphaproteobacteria bacterium
TACCGGTCGCGCTCGCGCTGGTGCCGCCGGGCAACGCCATTGCCGTCGTCGACCAGGCCGTCGGTCCCGCCGCAGCGCGTCGCGACGACCGGCGTGCCGCTGGCCAGCGCCTCGATGATGACCACGCCGAATGTCTCGCTGTAGCTCGGCAGGACCAACAGGTCGGCCGCCAGCATCTCGCGCCGCACCGCTTGGCGGTCGAGGCCGCCGACAAAATCGACCCGGTCGGCGACTGCGAGGCGGTGAGCCAGGTCGCGGCATGCCGCCTCGGTCGCGCCCTCGCCGGCCAGCCTCAGCCGCGCTGTCGGATCGCTCGGGTAACTCCGGGCGAAGGCCTCGATCAGCTTGTCCTGAGCCTTGAGCCGGCGAAACGTCCCGACACACAGGATGGAAAACGTCCCCGGGTCTCGCGGCGGCCTGTCCTCCAGCGTCCCCTCGAACAGATCATCCAGGGTGTTCGGCACCACCTGCCAGGGACAGAACGCGTCGGTGAATTGCGCGGTCAGCACGGCGCCGAGCTGAGCGCTGACCACCAGCCGCGCGTCGGCACCGGCGAACGCATCGGCGACCCAGCGCCGGGTCCATCGCCGCAGGCGGCCGCGGATGAAGGCCGACTGGTGCTCGGTCACGGCGTAGGGGACGCCGTACCGGCGCTTCAGCCGGTGCGCCAGGACCCCGGCGTATAGCGCCGAGTGGGCGTGGATCAGATCGGGCATGCCGCAGTCGCGCACGTAGGCGTCGAACAGCGCGCGGCCGGTGCGCAGCCAAGCCCGCGCGTTCCGCTGCGGGTAATTCGGCAGCAGCGGCAGCCCGACCCGCCGGTAGGTCGCGATGGCGCCGTCGAGGTCGCGCGTCGTTCTCAGACCCGGCCGGTTCATGCGCCGGCGTTTGGTCAGCCCGGCGACCGCGGGCGCGACCACACCGACGCGATAGCCGGCGTCGTGCAGGGCGTGGGCCAGGTCGCGAAAAAATGTGCCGTGCCGCGGAGCGTCTGGGGACGGGTACCAGGACGGCAGCACGAGCACATGCCCCCTGCCGCTCGGCGCGCCGTCCTTCACATCATCTCTGGGCATCTTGCTGGTGTTCGATACGCCGCATTGCCGGTCGAACCCGCGGATCGAGGAGGTCCGCGCCGTCTATAGCACCACCGGCGCGGTCTTGACCATGGGCCGGCGATTGGGCCATATGCGCCGCGCCGCCCGCACGCCGGGTCACAGGACACGATCGACGTCGCCGCCTCGATGGACCGCAGCTCTCGAGTATTCTGCCTCCGCCTTCGGCGCGGCCGCGTGTCGGGCGGCGGCAGCCGGGTCGCCCGCCGCGCCCCGGCAGGCGCGGCGGGGCGATGATGGCCGCAGGGCCCCGGCGCCGCTGGGTCAAGCGCTGGGTTGCATATCCGCTGCAGGCGGCGCTGCTGTGCACGCTGCTTTTCCTCTTCCGACTCCTGCCGGTCGACGCGGCGTCGGCGCTAGGCGGCCGGATCGGCCGGACAGTTGGGCCGCGGCTGACCGCCGCGAACCGGCGGGCGGCGCACAATCTGGCACGATCCTTTCCCGAGAAGTCTGCGGCCGAGCGCGGGCGCATCCTGCTCGGCATGTGGGACAATGTCGGCCGCATCCTCGCCGAGTACGCCCACCTCGTCCGCCTCCGCGACGGCGGCCGGATCGAGACCGTCGGCCTCGATACCCTGACCGCCCACAAGGCCGCCGGCGGCCCGCTCATTCTCATCGGCGCTCACGTCGGCAACTGGGAGCTGTCCGGGGTCTGGTGCGCCAAGCATGCGCAACCGCTCACTTCGATCTACCGGCCGCCCAACAACCGGTCCGTCGACCGGTTGATCGGCCGGATCCGTGCGGCCGCCGGACTGGTGGAGGCGAGAAAGGGGACCGAAGGCACGAGGGCGGCGCTCAAGGCGCTGTCGGAGGGCAGGAATCTCGGCATGCTGCTCGACCAGAAGCTCAACCAGGGTATCGCGCTGCCGTTCTTCGGGCGCGAGGCGATGACCACGCCGGCGCTCGGCCTGTTCGCGCTGCGCTTCGGCTGCCCGGTCGTGCCGGTCCGGATCGAGCGCACCGGCGGCGCCCATTTCCGCGTGACCGTGTGTCCACCCCTGGAGATCAGCCGCACCGGCGACCGCGAGGCCGACGTGGCGGCGATCATGACCCGGGTGAACCGGATGTTCGAGGACTGGATCCGCGAACGCCCCGAACAGTGGCTGTGGATGCACCGGCGCTGGAAGGATTCGGTCAGCTAGGAGCCTGTCCGAGTATTCCGATCGTTGAAACAATAGGAGTGTTACGTGCAACCGTTTGGCAAGTAATTTCGAAAGTGAGTCTAATACCTTTTCTTTTGTTTCAATTTTGGAGCTTGCTCGTGATTACTCGGACAGGCTCCTAGCCCGCACTTCTCACACTGGCCACGGCTTGCGTGGCGCTGTCGGCACGGGCCGTTCGATCGCCCTGGCAACGCCCTTCCAGCCCCAGCGACCGCTACGGCAAGAGTCCTCCGAGTGGTGGAAAGTCAACGGTGAAATCTCACGATATCGATCAAGATACGACTCCCTGCGCGTGCAAAATCAATCTTGGATTATGCGAATTATATGGGTAATATTATTTTCTTTTACTGAGCCAAATTCCACTTAATATTATCTTAACCAATTTGACCATATTATGGTCACAGTATAGTTTGATCCAAGACTAGTCGGATGCCATCACCGGGCATCGAATGCGAGGAGGGCGAGATCGATGAGCAATCTGGGATTCATCCGGGCCCTGCAGCTCGATGCGGCGCACAAGCTTCAGCAGGAGTCCACCACCACGGCCGCGATGGAAGCCGAGACGCGCCTCGAGGAGCTGCAGCTTCTGGGCGATCTGGAGCTGGCCCACGTCGAGGCCGACAGGGTTCTGTGCGACCTGCTGACCAAGCTCGGCTTCAACAACATCGTCGCCGAATACGAAGCGATCGACAAATACTACGGCTGAGCGGATAACCCGCACCGGCCGGCCGAGGCGCGGGCACGCGCCGCGGCCGGCTGCTTTATCATCGCCGACGCACGCCACGCGGTGGAACGCTGGGCCGGCCGGCTCGCCACCACCGGGCTGCCCCTCGCCGGCGTCGTCACCTGCCTGTTCTTCAAGGGCTGGTAGGGCACCACGCGGATGATCGATTGCGGTCCGTCCGGCGCCCGATGCGGAGCGGCCGCGACGGGCCAAACCAGCGAACCGTCACAACCTTCCCGTGAACCGCGCCGCGACGGCCAACGGCATCTGGCTCCGCGCGTCCGATATTGCTATGTATTCTAACACCTTTCGCGCGACGGTGGGCCGCGCGGCTCGGTTGCAGGCAGATGGACGCGTCAAGACAAAAACTCGGCCAACTCGAGATCTTCGTCGGACTGTCGCCGGACGAGCTCGATGCGCTGGCCAAACGTGTCCGCTGGCGCCGCTATGGGGCGAAGCATGAGGTGTTCGGGCACACCGACGATTCGCAGGACGTCTATTTCGTCATCGAAGGCAGCGTCCGCGTCAGCGTCTACTCGCACGGCGGCAAGGAGGTGAGCTTTCGCGATCTCCAGGCCGGCGAGATGTTCGGCGAGCTGTCCGCGATCGACGGGCAGCCGCGGTCCGCCGGCGTCGTCACCTTGACCGACACCGTGCTCGCCGCGGTGACGGCCGGTGCGTTCCGCGAGATGCTGGCGGACTATCCACCGGTCGCGATGGCGACGCTGAAGCGGCTGACCAAGCTGGTTCGCGCCCTGTCGGACCGGGTGTTCGAGTTCAGCGCGCTGCAGGTGCGCAACCGCATTCACGCCGAACTGCTGCGCATGGCGGGGGAACAGGCTGGCGCGGGTAACACGGTGCTGCTGTCGCCGGCGCCTCGGCACGCCGACATCGCCAGCCGGGTCAGCACCCACCGCGAGGCGGTGACGCGGGAGCTCAACCGCATGGCGCGCGCCGGAATGATCGAACGCCGCGGCAGCGACATGGTCATCCGCGACGTCGAGCGCCTGGCCGAGGCGGTCCACGCCGTGATGGGCGACTGAACCAGCGCGCCGACCGGGGCCTGTATAAGTGCGGGCCGATCCGGAAATTCCGGGCAGTCAGACCGGACCGATCTTATGGTTCTGCGGGACCGGTAGGAGTTGTCGTCGGCCGGCCGTCGCGTGGGTATCACCAGATCTCTTCGTTGCCGTAATTGGAGTACTGGTCGTCGTTGTCCTCTTCCGGCTGGTCGGAAAACTGCGGCCCGATCACGATGTCGTCGTCGAGCGCCAGGGTCAGGGCCGGGCCATCGGCCGACGGCGTGGTGCTGGTGAAGCACGCCACCGTGCCGTCGAGGCAGGGGTTGGTCGGCAGGTCGATGTCGTCGGTCGGGGGTCCCTCGACGACCGGCCGCTCCCGATCGTCGTCGTCCTCGGCCCCCACGTCCTTGCCGGTCGGGTCGACATCGGTATACGGTCCCGGGTCCTCCTTCGGCGGCAAGTGAGTGGGATTGCCCACATCGTCGCCCCCGCCCGTGACACCAGGCTCGGTGCGGCCGCCGCCCAGCACGACGGTGCCGGCGGAGGAGACCTCGAACGTGGTCGCCGCGGTCACGCCGTCGGTGTTGATGACGTTGTCCAGCACGCGCTCGGCGGTGCCGGGATCCATCACCACGACCCGGCCGACCAGCCCGTTCGAGCCGTCGCCGTCCTTGCCCGCCGGGTCATCCTGGGTACCGACGGCGGCGCCGACGATCTCGAAACTGATCAGGCCGTCGCCGTCGAAGTCGATGGTCAGGGTCGATTCGCCGCCGTG
>JAZFQW010000141.1:0-2667 GCA_036445335.1 Alphaproteobacteria bacterium
ATGCTCGGATTGAAAGGGCACGGCGGCCGCGGCCGGGACGTCGATCGGCTCGTCGGCGCCGACCTCGTCGACGGTCGGTTCGACCGGCGCCGCCCGGTCGGGGCGGGAAGGTCCGCCGCTGTCCGCGGCTTCGGCCACGTCGCGCCCACCGCTATCGGCCGGCCGGTCGACCGGCCTCGGGCCGGGCGCCGCATCGGCCGGGCGCGTGTCGTGCCGGTCGCGCAGCATGTCGAAAAAGCGGCCGTCACCGGACTCGTCACGCCGCGATGCGGTCGACGGGTCAAGGGGACGGATCAGCAGATCGATGGCCGGACTGTGCATGGCTGCCCTTTGTGTGCAACGTCTCGCCGACCTCCGAAGCAACCCGCGGGCCAGCGGTGACGCCTCGCTCAACCGCTTGAAATCGCTACGGAATGCGTGGGGCGCCGGTCCGATGAAGGACGCGCGCGGCTGTTTTTGCCGGGTCGTTCCGGCACGGCCCCGGCGGTTTTTGCCGGGCGCCCCCTGTGCCGCATCGCCGCGCCGGACGTTGCCTCTTAATTGGGGGGCGCCCAAACGGCGGATGCCCCGGCCGCGCCCGGTAGAACTTGCCGCCGGGCGGAAAAAACCGCGCGGCCGACCGCGGCAGGGTTTGCCGCCAGCACCGCGCGGCCTCGGCGATCGACTGGTAACCTATTGAAAATAATCCGAAAAAGTATGGTTAAGGCGCTGGCATGGCGCTTGCGGAAGGTGGCGTGGACCATCTCTGGCGAGGCCGCCGACAGGCCGCCGATAGAATAGAGGACGACTTTTATGCCAACAGTCACCACGAACGTGGCGGCGAATTCCGCACTGCGGTTTCTCAGGGTCAACGACGAGGCCACGCGCAGCTCCATCGGCAAGCTGTCGAGCGGTTCGCGCATCGTCAAGGCGTCGGACGACGCCGCCTCGCTGGCCATCTCGACCAACCTCAACGCCGACGTGGTCGTGCTGAGACAGGCGTCGATCAACGCCGCCCACGGCAACGCCGTCGTCCAGGTCGCCGACGGCGGTCTGGCCCGCATCTCCGACATCCTGGCGCGGATGAAGGCGCTGGCGACGCAGTCGCTGTCGGGCTCGGTCGACAACACCAGCCGCGGCTACATCAACTCGGAATTCACCCAGCTGGTCGCCGAAATCACCGCGATCGCCCAGCAGACCGAGTTCAACGGCACGGAGCTGCTGAGCGTGTCGGCGACGATCAATTTCATGGTCGGCCGCGCCGCGGCGGAGTCGATCGGCGTGACCACGGTGATCGCGACCGCCACCGGTTTGGCGGTCAACGCCGCGACCGTCGACACCATCACCAACGCCACCGCGGCGCTGCCTCTCATCACCACCGCGATCGACACCACCAACGGCTTCCGCGCCACGATGGGGTCGTACATGGCGCGGTTCGACTTCCGGGCGCGCAACGTGGAGACCCAGGTCGAGAACATCGAGGCGGCCAAGTCGGCGCTGCTGGACACCGACATCGCCGCGGAGATGACCAAGTTCACCTCGGCCCAGGTGCTGATGCAGGCGAACATAGCGATGCTGGCCCAGGCCAACCAGCTCCCGCAGAACCTCCTGCGCCTGCTGCAGTAGCCCGGCGGGCCACGGCGAAAGGCGGCGCGCGGCGCGTCGGTACCATTGCGATGGGGCGAATTGGGCCGGCGGCGGGTCCTGGTGCCGGCAATTATTGCCCAGCGGCGCGGCAATATCTGCCGCATCGGAAGATTTTTCCCATCGACGGTTTGGTCTAACTCTTTGTTCTGAAATCAAATCCCCTGGCACCGGCGGTTGGCCCGCGGATTGCTGCAAGGGGTGCGTGGCAGGTCGGTCGCCCATCACGGCGGCGGATCACGAGGGACGGCAGGACGTCATCCCGCCACACCGGCCCATGACGGGCCGGGACACTCTTCACGTAGAAGGAACAGAAAATGCCTACAGTCACCACCAATGTCGCGGCCAACACCGCGCTGCGTTTCCTCAACATCAACACCATGGCCACGAACAGCTCGATCGGCAAACTGTCGAGCGGTTCGCGCATCGTCAAGGCGTCCGACGACGCCGCGTCGCTGGCCATTTCGACCAACCTCAACGTCGACGTGGTCGTGCTGCAACAGGCGGCGATCAACGCGTCGCACGGCACCGCGGTGTCCCAGGTGGCCGATGGCGGCCTTGCCCGCATCTCCGACATCCTGGCGCGGATGAAGGCGCTGGCGACCCAGTCGCTGTCGGGCTCAGTCGATGCCACCAGCCGTGGCTACATCAACTCCGAGTTCACCCAGCTGCGCGACGAAATCACCTCGATTGCCCAGCAGACGGAGTTCAACGGCACCGAACTGCTGAGCGGCGCCGCGACCGCGCTCAACTTCATGGTCGGTCGGACGGCGACCGATACGATCACGGTCACTACGGTCGTCTCCACCGCCACCGGACTTGCGGTCAACGCCGCGACCGTCGACACGATCACCAACGCGACCGCGGCGGTGGCGTTGATCACCACCGCCATCGGCACGACCAACACGAACCGCGCAACGTTCGGGTCGTACATGTCGCGGTTCGACTTCCGCGGCCAGAACGTGGCCACGCAGATCGAGAACATCTCGGCTGCGAAGTCGGCCCTGCTCGACACCGACATTGCCGCCGAGATGGTCAAGTTCA
>JAZFQW010000142.1:0-4360 GCA_036445335.1 Alphaproteobacteria bacterium
GAAGGACGCGGAACTGGCGGAGGCGCGCTGACGATGCCCAGGGTCCCGACCGCTTTTTGCGCCCTCGCGCTCGCGTCCCTGATCGTCGGCTTGCCGCCGGACGGTCGCGCCGAGGAGCACCTGACCGTCTATACGTCGTTCGCCGAGTTCGGCGAGCCGGTCTACGGTGACGGGTTCGAGCATTTCGACTACGTCAATCCCGTCGCACCGAAGGGTGGGCGAATTCGGCTGTCGGCATTCGGCACCTACGAACGGCTCGACACCATCCGGCTGGGCGGGCGGTGGGTCGCCGGCATCGGGTTGACCAGCGACAGCCTGATGACCGGGTCGGCCGACGAGCTGGCGAGCTATTACCCGGCCATCGCCGAGTCGGTGGCGGTGCCCGACGACCTGAGCTACGCGATCTTCGCCATCAACCCGGCGGCCCGGTTCCACGACGGCCACCCGATCACCGCCGAGGACTTCGTCTTCGCGTTCGAGCACATGAAGGATAACGGCCGGCCGCTGCTGAAACAGTTCTTCCAGGACGTGACGGCGATCACCGCGTTGAGCGAGCGGGTCATCCGCTACGATCTGGCGACGACCGGCAGCTGGAAAACGGTCGGGCTGGCGGCGTCGCTGTGGCCGGCACCGGTCCATTTCTGGGAGGAGTCGGGCCGCGACATCAACGAATCCTACCTGGAGCCGGCGCTGGGCTGGGGCGAGTACCGCATCGTCGACGTCGATCCCGGCCGCTCGATCACCTACGAGCGGGTCGAGGACTACTGGGCGGCCGACCTGCCCGCCAAGCGCGGGCAGGCCAATTTCGACCGCATCACCTATGTCTACTTCCGCGACGAAGACGTGATGTTCGAGGCCTTCCTGGGCGGCGAGTACGACTTCCGGTCGGAGAACAGCTCGCGCCGGTGGGCGACCGGTTACGACGCCGCGCCGGTCGAAAGCGACTACATCCTCAGGACCACGATCCCCGACCTGATGCCGCGCGGCTTCGTCGGCATGGTCCTCAATCTGCGCCGCGAGAGGTTTCAGGACATCCGGGTCCGCGAGGCGCTGGGCTACCTGTTCGATTTCGAATGGACCCGCGAGAACGTGATGTATGGCAGCTACCAGCGGGCGCGGAGCTATTTCACCAACTCCGATTACGGTGTCGCCGACTTTCCCCTGCCGGAAGGACCCGAGCTGGCCTTCCTGGAGCCGTTCCGAGATCAGCTGCCCGAGCAGGTGTTCACCACGCCATTCGTCCCGCCGCGGACCGACGGCAGCGGCCGCATCCGGTCACAGCTGCGGTCGGCGCTGGGCCTGCTTCGCGAGGCCGGCTGGGAAATCCGCGATTCGGTCCTGATCAATGTCGCGACCGGCGAGCCGATGGAGATCGAGATCCTGATGCGGTCGAACGCCCTGGAGCGGGTGATCCAGCCGTTCGTCAACAACCTGAAACGCGCCGGCATCGACGCCTCGATGCGCATCGTCGACACAGCCCAGTACGAACGGCGGACCGACGACTTCGATTACGACGTGGTGTATCTGGCGGCGAACTTCTTCCCGCCGCCGGGCGCCGAACAACGCACCTATTTCGCGTCGGACATGGCCGACGAGCAGGGCTCGGCCAACTGGCCGGGAATCGTCAACCCGGTGGTCGACGCGCTGCTGGACGAGGTCGTCAACGCGGGCGACCTGGAAACGCTGAAGGCCGCCAATCGGGCGCTGGACCGGGTGCTGCTGTGGAACCACTACATCATCCCGACCTATTACAACGACAATTTCCGCATCGCCTACTGGGCCAAGTTCGATCGGCCGGAACAGCTGCCGCGCTATGGCACCGGGTTCCCGGGAACCTGGTGGTACGCTCCGCACATGGCGGCGGCATTGCCGGCGGGTCGGCGATGATGTGGATGGCAAGGCGGTCGAGCGGCGTTGCGGCAATCGCCGTGTGCATGACGGCGCTGGCCAGCGTGGCGCTGGCCGTCGGCGAAATCGGCGACAGCGACGCGACGACGGCGCACGGCATCGCCATGCACGGCGAGCCGCTGCTCGGCCCCGACTTCACCCATTTCGACTACGTCAATCCGGCCGCGCCGAAGGGCGGCACCGTCACGATGTCGACCACCGGCGGCTACGACACCTTCAACCCGTTCATCGTCAAGGGGACGCCGGCGGTCGGGATGGGGCTGATTTTGCAGACGCTGATGGTGTCCTCCCTGGACGAGGCGTTCACCTATTACGGGTCGCTGGCCGAGACGGTCACCGTGCCGGAAGATCGCGGCTGGGTGATCTTCGCCCTGAACCCCGAGGCGCGCTGGCATGACGGCGTGCCGATCACCGCCGAGGACGTGGTCTGGACCTTCAATGTGCTGACCGGGCAGGGACGGCCGTTCTACCGCGCCTATTACGCCGACGTTTCGTCGGTCGAGGCGCTGGACGAGCGCACCGTGAAGTTCACCTTCGGCGGCTCCGTCAACCTCGAGCTGCCGCTGATCATGGGCCAGCTCGTCGTGCTGCCGAAGCACTATTGGGAGGGCCGCGACTTCGGCTCGACCACCCTGGAACCGCCACTGGGCAGCGGACCGTACCGTATCGCCGACTTCGACCCGGGCCGCTCGATCACCTACGAGCGGGTCGAGGACTGGTGGGGCGCCGACCTGCCGGTCAATCGCGGGCGGTTCAATTACGACAGGATCACGTACGAGTACTACCGCGATCAGGATGTCCTGTTCGAGGCGTTCAAGTCCGGCGAGTTCGATATCCGGCTGGAGAACAAGGCGCTGAACTGGGCGCGCGGCTACGACATATCGGCCGTCGAGAGCGGCCAGATCGTCCGCGACGCGGTGCCCGACGCCGATGCCCAACCGATGCAGGGATGGGCCTTCAACACCCGCCGCGAGATCTTCGCCGACCCGCTGGTGCGCGAGGCGCTGTCGTACCTGTTCGACTTCGAATGGTTGAACCGGAACATCTTCTTCGATCTGTACGCCCGCACCGACAGCTACTTCGACAACTCCGAGCTGGCCGCCACGGGCCTGCCGCAGGGCGAGGAGCTGGCCATCCTGGAGCGCTACCGCGGCCGCGTCCCCGACGCCGTGTTCGAGGCTGAGTTCCGGCCGCCCGCCACCGACGGCAGCGGCAGCATCCGCGGCAACCTCAGGACGGCGCTGCGCCTGTTGCGCGAGGCGGGGTGGGAGACAAGCGGCGGCGTCCTGACCAATGCCGCGACCGGCCGGCCCTTCGAGTTCGAGATCCTGCTCAGCAGCAACACGATGGAGCGGGTGGCGCTGCCCTTCGTGCGCAACCTGGAGCGGGCCGGCATCGAGGCCAGCATCCGCGTCGTCGATGCGTCGCAATACGTCAACCGGCTGGACTCCTACGACTTCGAGATGGTCGTGCTGGTGAGGCAGCAGTCGCTGTCGCCCGGCAACGAGCAGCGCGAATTCTGGGGGTCCGCGGTCGCCGACGTGCCGGGCGGCCGCAACCTGATGGGCATCGCCGACCCGGTGATCGACGAGTTGATCGACCTGGTGATCGCCGCGCCGGACCGCGAAAGCCTGATCGCCCGCACCCGCGCGCTGGACCGGGTGCTGTTGTGGGGCCACTATGTCATCCCGCAATATCACGGCCCCGACACGTGGATCGCCTATTGGGACCGGTTCGGCCGTCCGCCCGCGCCGCCGCGATATGGCGGCCCGCAGTCCCTGACCAACTGGTGGGTCGATCCGGACCGGGCGGCCGCGCTGGTGGCGGCCGGCGGGCCGGAACGGTGAGGCCGCCGACGACCGCGGCGTCCGCGCGCCAGCCATAGAGACCAATACCGAGGAACCGTGCTCGCTTACATCATTCGCCGCCTGCTGCTGATGATCCCGACGCTGTTCGGCATCATGGTGATCAATTTCGTCGTCGTTCAGTTCGCCCCCGGCGGCCCGGTGGAACAGCTGATCGCCCAGCTGCAGGGAACCGCGACCGAGGCGACCAGCCGGTTCAGCGGCTCCGGCGGCGGCGATTTCGACCAGGCACCGGAACCCGGCAGCTTCGAGGGCGGCGGCGCCAGCAAGTATCGCGGCGCGCAGGGCCTCGATCCCGAATTCATCGCGGAGATCGAGCGCATGTTCGGTTTCGACAAGCCGGCGCATGTGCGATTTTTCCTGATGCTGGGCAACTACATCACCTTCGATTTCGGCGAGAGCTATTTTCGCGACCGCGACGTTGTCGATCTGGTCATCGACAAGTTGCCGGTGTCGATCTCGCTGGGCCTGTGGACGACGCTGCTGGTCTATATGGTCTGCATCCCGCTGGGCATCCGCAAGGCGGTGCGCGACGGCTCGCGGTTCGACGTGGTGTCCAGCGGCGTCATCATCACCGGCTATGCGAT
>JAZFQW010000143.1:0-12731 GCA_036445335.1 Alphaproteobacteria bacterium
GCCCATGACTTGAGAGAGTGACGATCGATGTCGACCCCCACCGGTCCCGTCTTCTGCGCGCTGGACACGCGGTCGCTTGAGGACGCCGGCTCGCTGGCCGACCGGGTCGCGCCCCATGTCGGCGGGCTCAAGCTGGGCCTGGAGTTCTTCTGCGCCAACGGCGCCGACGGCGTGCGCGCGATCGCCCGCCGCGGCAGGCCGATCTTCCTCGACCTCAAGCTGCACGACATCCCCAACACGGTCGCCGGCGGCATCCGGTCCATCATGCCGCTGGCGCCCGCCTTCGTGACGATCCACTGCGCCGGCGGCCCGGCGATGCTGCGCGCGGCGGCCGAGACGGCGCGCGCGGCGGCCGACGAGTCCGGGGTCGCGCCGCCGCGGTTGCTGGGGGTGACCGTGCTGACCAGCCTGGACGCCGACGACCTGGTGGCAGTCGGCCACGACCCTACATTGGCGGCGCAGGTCGACCGGCTGGCCGCGCTGGCCCAGGAGGGTGGGCTGGACGGCGTGGTCTGTTCGCCGCGCGAGATCGAGCGGATGCGCCGCCTGTGCGGGCCCGGCTTCACGCTGATGGTGCCCGGCATCCGCCCGGCCTGGGCCGCCGCGGACGACCAGAAGCGGGTGCTGGGGCCGGCCGATGCGGTGGCGCTGGGCGCCGACCATCTGGTCATCGGCCGGCCAATCACCCGCGCCGACGACCCCGCCGCGGCCGCCCGCCGCATCGCCGCGGAGCTTGAGATACGGCGGTAAGGGGCCCATTGTCTGGACATGGGGCTCGACGTTAAGATCTGCGGGATCAGTACGCCGGAGGCGCTGGACGCGGCGGTGGTCGGTGGCGCCCGTTACGTCGGCCTGGTGTTCTATCCGCCGAGCCCGCGCGCGGTCGGCCCGGTGCAGGCCGGCGAGCTGGCGCGGCGCGTGCCGACCGGCGTACGCACCGTCGGGCTGTTCGTCGAGCCCGACGACGACCTGCTGGACACGGTGCTGGGCCAGGTGCCGCTGGACATGGTGCAGCTGCACGGCGGCGAACGGCCGGAGCGGGTGGCGGAGATCCGCGGCGCCCTGACGATCCCGGTGATCAAGGCGATCGGCGTGGCGACCGAAGGCGACCTGGTCCGGGCAGCCGACTACGAGGCGGTGGCGGACGCCCTGCTGTTCGACGCCAGGCCGCCGACCGATGTCGCCGCGCTGCCGGGCGGCAACGGCATGCCGTTCGACTGGTCGATCCTGGCGGGCCGGACCTGGCCGCTGCCGTGGCTGCTGTCCGGCGGGCTGACCGCCGACAACCTGGCCGAGGCGGTGCGGGCCACCGGGGCGGTGGCGGTCGACGTTTCGTCCGGCGTCGAGGACCGGCCCGGCCACAAGGTCCCGGCGCTGATCGGGGCGTTCCTGGACCGTTCGGTGAGGCTCGCCCGGTCAATGCAGCCCGTCAGCTCGGCGTGACGGTCCAGTAGACGGCGTAGAACACGACCCAGATCGCCAGCACCAGGCCGAGCCGCTGCGTCGTACTCAGCCGCACCGCCGCCGCCCGGCCGAGTACCCCGGCAACCAAGGCCAGCGAGGCGAAGCGGGCGAGCCGCGCGGCGATGCTGACCAGCAGGAACGGCGCCAGCGCGATCCCGACCTGCGGCGCCCCGGCGGCAAAGATCTTGTACGGCACGCCGGTGAAGGCGCCGCCGAACAGGGCGCGCCGCCAGTCGGCGGCGAGCGCCGACCGCACCTGGTCGACCATCGCCCGGTCGATCGCCGGCAGGCCGACGAGGGCGTCGCCGACCCCTGCCGGATCGGTGGCGCCCCAGCGATACATCACCCAGCCGCCGGCCACGGTGCCGACGGTCGCCAACAGCGCAGCGATCAGCCCGGCGAACACGCCGCGGCGCACCGCCAGCCAGGTGATCACGACATCGGGCAAGACGAAGAACAGCGTCGCCTCGGAAAAGCCCCAGGCGACCACGACGCCGGCGGTGATCGGTCCCAGCATCGTCGTTACTCCCAGCCCGCGAATCGGACTTCGGCGGCGAGCGCCTGGATGCGCGCGTGTCGGGCCGGGGCCCGGGCAGCCGTGCGTTGTCGCCGCCTGTCGGCGCGACAGCGCCGCCCTCCGGGTCGCGCCCGGGCGGCTCGCCCGTCCGGCCCCTCGGCCGTGTAACAGTCGCGCCAGCGGCGAAATATCCGCTCCGACATGCCCAGGATCTCCGCCGCCTCCAACTGGCTCAACCGCGTCGATTCGACCTGGTCCAGCACACTCTCGAACTTCTGCATCCGCAGCTCCTGTAGCCACATCCGCCGGCCCATCTCCCCCCACGTCCAAAGGGCCAGACATGGGACCGGACAGATCGTGTGCTACATAAACCGGTCATATCGTGTGCTAGCGACAGGCCGAAAAGGCGGTTGTTGACCTGATCGTGCGGCGGCGGGATAAATGTGCAGAGATTGAGGCATGGATGGCGCTGCCCCGCGCGCCTGGCTAACAGCCCGGCCGTGGGGCAGTGTGCTCTGCGGGAGTGGAGTGGAGCTTGACCGCTGCACCGACAGACAGCGCCGCACAGCGCAATACGCTTCGCGCCGGTCCCGACGAGGCCGGTCATTTCGGCATCTTCGGCGGCCGGTTCGTCGCCGAAACGCTGATGCCGCTGATCCTCGAGGTGGAACGCGCCTACACGCGCGCCAACGGCGATCCCGGCTTCCGCGCCGAGCTGAAGCATTATCTGACTCATTATGTCGGGCGCCCCAGCCCGCTCTATTTCGCCGAGCGGCTGACCCGGCATTTCGGCGGCGCGAAGGTCTACTTCAAGCGCGACGAGCTGAACCACACCGGCGCCCACAAGATCAACAACTGCATGGGCCAGATCCTGGTGGCGCGGCAGATGGGCAAGACCCGCATCATCGCGGAGACCGGCGCCGGCCAGCATGGCGTCGCGACCGCCACAGTGTGCGCCCTGTTCGACCTGCCCTGCACGGTCTACATGGGCGAGATCGACATCGAGCGGCAACAGCCTAACGTCTTTCGCATGAAGCTGCTGGGCGCCGAGGTCAAGCCGGTGAGCTCAGGCAGCCGCACCCTGAAGGACGCGATGAACGACGCCCTGCGCGACTGGGTCACCAATGTCGGCGACACCTTCTACATCATCGGCACGGTCGCCGGGCCGCACCCGTTCCCGATGATGGTGCGCGACTTCCAGTCGGTGATCGGCCGGGAGGTGCGCGACCAGATGATGGAGGCGGAGGCCCGCCCGCCCGATACCCTGGTCGCCTGCATCGGCGGCGGCTCCAACGCCATGGGCCTGTTCCACCCGTTCCTCGACGACCCGGAGGTGCGGATGTGCGGCGTCGAAGCGGCCGGACACGGCATCGACACTGGCGCCCATGCCGCCTCGCTGACCGGCGGCGTCCCCGGCGTGCTGCACGGCAACCGGACCTACCTGCTGCAGGACGACGACGGCCAGATCCTCGAGGCGCACTCGATTTCCGCCGGGCTGGACTATCCCGGGATCGGGCCGGAGCACGCCTGGCTGCACGATATCGGTCGTATCGAGTACGTCTCGGCCACCGACCGGGAGGCGCTGGACGCGTTTCAGCTGTGCTCGCGGATGGAGGGCATCATCCCGGCCCTTGAACCGGCGCACGCGCTGGCCCATGTGGCGAAGATCGCGCCCGAACTGCCGAAGGACCACATCATCGTCATGAACCTGTGCGGTCGCGGCGACTAGGACATCTTCACGGTCGCCGATGTGCTGGGGGTCAAGCTGTGACGCCGGCGCCGGCGCCGAACGGCGGGACCGGCCGCGCGTCGGCCGGCTTGCGCATCGACCGGCGGTTCCAGACGCTGCGCGCGCAGGAGCGCGGCGGACTGGTCACCTTCATCACCGCGGGCGACCCCGACCCCGACACCAGCCTGGCCCTGATGCAGGGGCTGCCGGGCGCCGGCGCCGACCTGATCGAGCTGGGCATGGCGTTCACCGACCCGATGGCCGACGGCCCGGCGATCCAGGCGGCCAGCCTGCGCGCGCTGAAGGCGGGCATCACGTTGGCCCGGACCATCGACATGGTGCGGCGGTTTCGCGCTCGTGACGGCGAGACCCCGGTGATCCTGTTTGGCTATTACAATCCGATCTACCGCTACGGCGTCGACCGCTTCCTGGCCGACGCGCGGGATGCCGGGGTCGACGGCCTGATCGTCGTCGACCTGCCGCCGGAGGAGGACGGCGAGCTGTGCCTGCCGGCGCTGAGAGCCGGGGTCAGCTTCGTCCGCCTGGCGACGCCGACGACCGACGACCGACGGCTGCCGGCGGTGCTGTCGAACACCAGCGGGTTCGTCTACTACGTGTCGATCACCGGCATCACCGGCACCGCGTCGGCCGCCGACACCGAGGTGGCGGCCGCGATCGAGCGGCTGCGCCGCCACACCGCGCTGCCGATCGCGGTCGGCTTCGGCATCAGGACGCCGGAACAGGCGGCGGCGGTCGCGCGGGTTGCCGATGCCGCGGTCGTCGGCTCGGCCATCGTCAATCGCATCGAAGGCAATCTCAGCGGCGCCGGCGGCGCCGGGACGGGGCTGGTGGACGACGTGCTGGAGATGGTCGGCGGCCTGGCCGGCGGCGTCAGGGCCGCCCGCGCCATGGACAGGCCATCGTAATGTTGCTTGCTCGCGGCCGGCCGGGCCTTGGGGCATGACAGGACGGGACATCGACCGTTAGGGTCGCACTACTAGGTTGACGGAGGGCGGTTCCAACGGACCGCTGAAGACGATGAACTGGCTCACCAACTTCGTACGCCCGAAGATCCGCGCGCTGGTGGCCAAGCCCGACGTGCCGGACAATCTTTGGCACAAATGCCCCAATTGCGAGGCGATGATCTTCCATCGCGACCGCGAGGCCAACCTGCACGTGTGCCAGCACTGCGGCCACCACATGCGGCTGACGCCGACCGACCGGCTGGCCATGCTGTTCGATGACGGCAAGTACCAGACCATCGAGCTGGCGAAGGCGGTGGTCGATCCGCTCAAGTTTCGCGATTCCAAGCGCTACACCGATCGGCTGCGCGACGCCCAGGCGCGCTCCGGGCGCAACGACGCCATCATCGTTGCCCACGGCACCATCGGCGGCATGAACGCCGTCGTCGCCGCCTTCGACTTCGGCTTCATGGGCGGGTCGATGGGGCTGGCGGTCGGCGAGGGCATGCTGGCCGCGGCCAACCTGGCCAAGCTGCAGGACGCCCCGCTGATCGTCGTGCCGGCGTCGGGCGGTGCCCGCATGCAGGAGGGCATCCTGTCGCTGATGCAGATGCCGCGCACGGTGATCGCGATCGAACAGGTGAAAGAGGCCGGCCTGCCCTACATCGTCATCCTGTCCGATCCCACCACCGGCGGCGTCACCGCGTCGTTCGCGATGCTGGGCGACATCCACATCGCCGAGCGTGGCGCGCAGATCGGCTTCGCCGGCCAACGGGTGATCGAGGAAACCATCCGCGAGAGCCTGCCCGAGGGCTTCCAACGCGCCGAATACCTGCTGGAACACGGCGTGGTGGACATCGTCGTCCACCGCGCCGACCTGCGCGACACGCTGATCAGGGTGATCGACCTGTTGCGGCGGCCGGCGCCGCCGGCCGAGATCGTCGAGCTGGCAGTCGACGACATCGAGATTCCCGGCGATACCGCCCTGACCGTCCTTCCGCAGAACTCCAGTGCTGCAGACCAGCCAGCCGGCGACTGACCGACCGGTCGGCGGCGTCGAGGCCGCGCTGGCGCGGCTGCAGCGGCTTCACCCGAAGCGCATCGACCTCTCGCTCGACCGGATGTACCGCCTGCTGGCGGCGCTGGACCAGCCGCATCGCCGCGTGGCGCCGATCATCCACGTCGCCGGCACCAACGGCAAGGGCTCGACCGTCGCCTTCCTGCGCGCCTGCCTGGAGGCCGCCGGCCATCGCGTGCTGGCCTATACCTCGCCCCATCTGGTGCACTTTCGCGAGCGTATCCGCCTGGCCGACGGGCCGATCGGCGACGACCATCTGGTCGACGTGCTGGAGCGCTGCGAGACCGCCAACCGCGGCGCGCCGATCACCTATTTCGAGATCACCACCTGCGCCGCCTTCCTGGCGTTCGCCGAGACACCGGCCGACGTACTGTTGCTGGAGACCGGGCTGGGCGGCCGGCTGGACGCGACCAACGTGATCGACCGGCCGGCGGTCACAGCGATCACCCGGATCTCGCACGACCACACCCAGTTCCTCGGCGACTCGCTGTCGGAAATCGGTGCCGAAAAGGCCGGAATCCTGCGGCCGGGAGTCCCGGCGATCGTCGCGCCGCAGCGCTCGCGCGAGGCGCTGGCGGCGGTCCGCGCGTACGCTGCCGAGGTCGATGCGCCGCTGCTGGAGTACGGCACCCACTGGGCCTACCGGGCCGACGCCGACGGCGTCACCCTGGACCCCGGTGCCGCGCCACGGCGCCTGCCGCTGCCGGCGCTGGCCGGCGCGCACCAGTTGGAGAACGCCATGACGGCGGTGATGTGCCTCGACCGGCTGGGCGGCGTCGACCTTGCCGACGGCGCCATCGCCGCCGGCCTGCGCGCAGTCGACTGGCCGGCCCGGCTGCAGCCGCTGAGCCGCGGCCCGCTGGCCGAGTCGCTGCCGGCGGACTGGGATCTCTGGCTCGACGGCGGGCACAACGACAGCGCCGGCGAGGCCCTGGCGCGCTGGGCCGGCGGGCTCGCCGACCGCCCGCTGCACCTGGTCGTCGGCATGCTGGAGAGCAAGGACCCACGCGAATTCCTGGCGCCGCTGGCGCCGCTGGCCGCCGGCCTGAGCGCGGTGGCGATCCCCGACGAGCCGGCCAGCCTGACCGCCGACGCGCTGGCCGCCGGCGCGCGCGCGGCCGGGGTGCCCGGCGCGGTCGCCGCCGCCAGCCTGCACGACGCCATCGCCGGCCTCGCCGGCCGCGGCAGGCCGGCGCGCGTGCTGATCTGCGGCTCGCTCTACCTCGCCGGCAAGGTGCTCATGGAGAACGGGTAGCGGCGCCCAGCCCGGGCCACGGACTCCAGACCGCAGACGGCTCCATGAAGGCAAGCAAGGGTAGTGGGAACAGGGTGGCGACGCCCAATGCCGAAGTTCGGACAGTGTGAGCGCACCGGCGCCGATCAGCGATGTCCGGAGCGTTCATGGATATTCCCGAACTGCCGGCGTAGCCAGATCATGTTCCAGGCAGCGTCCACTCCGCTCCATAAATGAAACGCCCCCGCGGCGCGGGGGCGCTGGACCGGAGTGATTGGCCGGCCGCTAGAGAACCGATTCGACCCACTGGTAGAGGGCGCTCTTGGGCAGGGTGCCGACCCTGGTCCCCGCCACCAATCCGTCCTTGAACAGCATCAGCGTGGGAATGCCTTGGACACCGTATTTCGTCGGAGTCACCGGGTTGTCGTCGATGTTCAGCTTGGCGACGGTGACCCTTTCGCCCATCTCGCCCGCCAGATCCACGAGCGCCGGGGCGATGGTCTTGCACGGACCGCACCATTCCGCCCAGAAATCGACGAGGACCGGCACCGACGAGTTCAGGACATCGTCCTCGAAGCTGTTGTCGGTGACGGGCTTTGTGTTGTCGGTGACGGGCGTTGTGCTGCTCATTGACGTTCCCCACGAACCATTGCGGCGGTCGATCGCCCGCGGCGTGGCGGGCGTCGATTCTCGTAAATAAGGTGTTCCGACCACCAAAGGTCAAGGTGAGTGGCGGTCCAGCAGCCCGTCGGCGAGCGGCATCAGACGCGGACCGTCGGTCCACAACAGGGCGCAGCGCACCGGCCGGCGCGGGTAGATCCGCCTGAGCGCGGCGCGGTACGCCGCCATCTGCGCGAGATAGACCACGGGCACCTGGTCTGAGGTTTCGGGCGGCGGCCGGTTGGTCTTGTAGTCGACGATCAGCACCTCGGCATCGGTGACGGCGAGCCGGTCGATCTGGCCGGAAAGGGTGTAGCCGGCCAGGGCGCCGACCACCGGCACCTCCGCTCGGCTGTGCGCGCCGAACAGCACCGCGAACGCCGGATCGTCGAGCACCGCCAGGGTCTCGTTGGCGATCTCGGCCTGCGCCGGCGGCGCCAGGCGATGCGCCGGTTGCGCCAGGAACCGCCGGGCGGCGGCCGGCCGCGCCGCCGGCGCCAGGTCGGGCAGGGTCTGCAGCAGCGCGTGAACCAGCCGGCCGCGCCGGAACCGGGCGCCGTCGTCGGCGCCCAGCGGCGCGCGCACCGGCGGCTCCTCGCCGACCGGCCGCGACGGGGTCAGCGGCTGGGCCGGCTCCGGTTCGGACGGCGGCGGCCGGCGCGCCCACGCCGGCAGCGGATCGACCACGCGGGACGGCGGTTCGGCGGCGCCGACTTCGGCCGGCCGGGTCTGCGGAATTCGGTACCGCAGCACCGAGTCGTCGCCGCCCGGCGTTGCGATCCGCTCGACGCCGTCCAGCGACGCCACCGCGTCGCGGCACAATTCATACCAGCACCCGTCCGACGGGGCGTGCCGGCCGTGATGGCCGCAGATATAGAGCCGGTCCTCCGCCCGGGTCAGGGCGACATAGAGCAGCCGGCGGTATTCCCGGTCGCGCCGCCGGTTCGCCCGCTCTCGCGCCGCGTTGCAGCGGGCGTCCTCCAGCGCCCGGCGCGGCGCCCACAGCGGCACCGCCATGTGGTCGTCCGGCCAAAGGATCGCCGGGCTCATCGACGGCGCCGCCATGGTGTCGGGCAGCACGACGATCGGCGCCTGCAGGCCCTTGGCGCCGTGCACCGTCATGATGCGGACGCGGCGCCGGCCGCCTTGCTCCATCTCGCGCTTGATCTCGGCCTCGCCGGCGGCGGTCCAGTGCACGAAGCGCTGCAGCGACGGCGGCTGGCCCTGCTCGAAGGCCAGCGCCAGAGCCAGGAACTCGTCCATCGGATCGGCCGCCTCGTCGCCCAGCCGGCCGAGGATGGCGCGCCGGCCGCTGACCTCGTCCGCCGGGCAGGGCGTCGCCAGAACCGCGGCGAACAGCCCGTACGGCGCGATGAAGTCGACCCGCGCCAGCAGCCCGCCCAGATAGTCCCGCGCCGCCCGGAACGCCGGGTCCCCGCCGGCCGCCCGTCCCAGCGCCGGCCACAGATGCCCGTCGCGCCGGTATGCCAACTCGAACAGCTGCTGTTCGCCGAGGCCGATCAGCGGTCCCTTCAGCACCGTCGCCAGGGTCAGGTCGTCCTCGGGCAACAGCAGGAACTGCGCCAGCGCCATCAGGTCCATCGCCGCGAGCTGCCGGGTCAGTACCATGCGGTCGACGCCGGCGACGTCGATCCCGCGCCCCTTGAGCGCGCGCACCAGTTCCAGGAAGAACCGGTCGCGCTTGCGGACCAGCACCAGCACGTCGCCGGCGTGGATCGCCCGCCCCCTGGCCTCCAGCACCTCGCCGCTGCCGATCCAGTCGGCGACGGTCGCGGCGATCCGGTTGGCCAGCCGCGACGCCGGGTCCGATCGCCCGCCCTGATCGACCGGCGGCGACCAGGGCGCGACGTCGTCGGCCTCCTCCGGGCCGACCGGCGGCCACAACTCGACCAGCCCGCCGTCGCCGACCCGGAAGGGCGCGTGCTCGATCGCCGCGTCGGGCGACGGCGCCACGCCGTCGCGCGCCGCGGCGCCGGCGAACACCGCGTCGACCACAGTCAGCACCGCGGCGGTGGAGCGGAACGATACATTGAGGGTGACCGGCCGCAGAGTCTTGCGAGCGCCGGCGATGCGTCCAGCGAAATGCGCGCGCATGGCGTCGAACGCCGCCGGGTCGGCGCGCTGGAAGCTGAAGATCGACTGCTTCTCGTCGCCGACGGCGAAGATCGTCCGGTCGGCATCGGTGGCGCCCTGGCCGGCGAAGAACTCCTCGCTGAGCGCGGCGATGACCTGCCACTGTTCCGGATTGGTGTCCTGCGCCTCGTCGATCAGCATGTGGTCGATGCCGCCGTCCAGCTTGTACAGCACCCACGGCGCGATCCCCGGGCGCCGCAGCAGCGCCGCCGTCTCGAAGATCAGGTCGTCGTAGTCCAGCAGCGCCCGCCGACGCTTCGCCGCGGCGTAGGCGTCGATGAGGGTGGCGCCGACGGTCGACAGCGCGGCGGTGGCCGCCGCCACCTTGACCGCCTTGCGGCGATCGACCAGCGCGGCCAGGCGTTGCGCCTCCATCGCCAGCGCCTCGGCCGCGCCCGGATGGGCGGCGGCGGGCCTGGCGGTGATCAGACGCGCCCTGATCTCGCCGGTCTTGGTCAGATAGGCGTCGGCATAGGTGTCGATCGCCGCCGCCCGGCCGGCCGGGTCGTCAAGCCACGCGGCGACGGCCTCGCCGCGCGCCATGTCCGTCCTGGACCCCTCCAGCAGCGCCGTCACGGCGCGGCGCAGCGCCGGACCGTCGACGGCGTCGTCACGGCAGTCGGCCGCGACCACCGACGCGTCGTCGTCGCCCGGCGACAGGTCGAGCTGCGCGCGCACCGCGTCGATCAGACCGCCGAGTCCGCCATGGTCGGCGAGCAGCCGCGCCAGGCGACCGCGTTCGCGCGCCAGCTCGCCGATCAGCGCGGCGAAGGCGTCCTCGGCCACCTGCCCGGTCACCTGGGCCAATGCGTCGGCGACCGCGGCAGACGGCGTCCGCAGCATGGTCTGCCAGACATCGTCCAGCAGCTCCGCCGCGGTGCGGTCGTCCATCAGGTCGAAATGCGGCGGCAGCCCGGCCTCGAGCGGGAAGCGCCGCAGCAGCGACTGGCAGAGCGCGTGGATGGTCTGGATCTTCATCCCGCCCGGAGCGTCCAGCACGCGGGCGAACAGTTGCCGGGCGCGGCGCTGCAGATCGCCATCGGGCCTGGCGCCCTGCAGCTCGAAGAGCGCGGACTCCAGGTCGCCGTCGCCGATCGTCGCCCAGCCGGCCAGGGTGTTGTTGATGCGGATGGCCATCTCCGCCGCCGCCGCCTTGGTGAAGGTGATGCACAGCACCTTGTCCGGCGGGGTGCCGCCCAGCATCAGCCGCAGCACCCGGTCGGTCAGCACCTTGGTCTTGCCGGTGCCGGCCGACGCATCGACCCACGCCGACACCGCCGGGTCGGAGGCTTGGCGCTGCGCCAGCTCGGGTCGCGGGGGCGGGGCGGCGGCGGTCATTCGGCTGCTCCGCCGCCGGCCGACCATTCGAGCACCCGGGCGAGGTGCGCATAGTCGGTGTAATGCGGGACGAAATCGGGGCGCGGTTGCGACCGGTACGGCGTGGCCGGGTCGTCGAATTCGGCGATCAGCCGCGCCAGCCCATCGCCGGTGGTCGCGATCAGGTCGGCGATCTCGTCGGGCTTCACCGACTGGACCTTGCCGGCGGGATCGCCACCGGACAGCTTCCAATAGGCCAGCTCCGCGGCGGTGGCCGGCGGCACGCCGTCGAACCCGCCAGCCGTCGCGATCAGCGCTTCGAGCGGCAGCTGCGGGGCGTAGCCCGCCCGGATTTGCCGCGCGGTCGGCACGGTGCCGGTCTTGTAGTCGATCACCGCCAGGGTCCCGTCGGCGCGGCGGTCGATCCGATCGGCGCGGGCGGTCAGCGTGAAGGGTCCGGCCGGCCCCGGCACCGCCATGCCGCCCTCGACCTCGGTCGCCAGCGGCAGCGCATCCGGCCGGCGCGACCGTTCCCGATCGACCACCCAGGCGGCGATCCGCCGGAACCGCGGCCACCAGAACGCCCGCACGCCGGGATAGACCATCACCGACTCGAAGGTCTCGCCGCCGTGCCGCAGCAGCCGGTCCAACGCGTCGGGAGGCAGCGCGCCGTCGGGCGCGCTGGCCCGACAGTCGTCGATGAACCGGCTCAAGGCGTCGTGGATCAGCTGGCCGCGCTCGGCCGCCGCGGGATCGGCCTCGATCGGGTCGAGCGCCTTCAGGTGCAGGATACGCCGGGCGTAGATCTCGTACGGGTCGGCCATCCAGGTGCCGATCGCCGTCACCGATAGCCGCCGCGGCCGCGCCGCCACCGGCGGGCGCGGTTCGGGCGGCGGGCAGGGCCGCACCGCGTCCGGCACATCGAGCGCGCGGGCCCAGGCGAGGTGGGCGCCGGGCGCGTCCGAGCGGATCGGGTCGAACGCTAGTCCAGCGCCCTTGGCGACCGCGTCGAGCCGCATCAGCCAGCGCGACGGCACGGTCGGCGTCCCGTCGACCCGCTCCGCCCGGGTCAGCGCCACCCGCGGCGCCGCCAGGGCCTGGGCGAAATCGTGCGCCGCCAGGCCGATCCGGCGCTCCGGCGCCGGCAGCCCGAAGCGCTGGCGCATCGGCCGCGACATCCACGGGTCGGGCGCCGGTTCCGCCGGCCACGTCCCCTCGTTCAGCCCGCCCAGGATCAGCAGATCCGGCTGTTGCAGCCGCGCCTCCAGCGGCCCCCAGATCGACAGCCGCGGATGGTCGCCGAAGCGCGGCCGGACCACCCGGCCAGCCAGCAGCGCGTCGATCAGGCCGGGATAGTGGGCCGGCCGGATCGGCGGGAAGTCCCGCGCCGCCTCGGCCAGTTCGGCGACGAAGTCGGCCGCCGCCTCGCCGTCGTCGCGGCGCCACAGCCGGGCCGGGCCGGGCGCGCCGTCGCTGTCCGCCAGCGCCTCGGCGAATTCGACATGGGCGGCGATCAGCGCGCCCACCGGCGCCTCTTCGGCCGCCGCGAGCACGAAGAACCGCTGGGCCATGGCGCCGAGCCGCGCCACCCAGCCGATCAGCGCCGCGCGGACCGC